>JALYMV010000032.1 GCA_030773575.1 Actinomycetota bacterium | reverse complement strand
TCTGTCGGAAGTCCTCCCAGCTCAGCGTCTGGGACGGCAGGATCTCGAGCTGCTTCCCCATCAGCTCACCGACGAGCGCCTCGCCGCTGAACTGCTGCCACCACGACTCGGTCTGGCGATCCCACATCACGAGGTCCGACTTGCGCAGATTGCCGGTCGTCCCGAAGGTCAGCTCGCGGCCGTCCAGGCGCCGGTCGAAGACGACCGACGAATTGCACAGGGGGCAGAACGTCGCGGCGATCGGTCGCCCGCCGAGCTCGTCGTTGACGATCTCGTGCCAGACGAGGATCTGGACCGGGTAGGCGCGCGCTCGGCCGGCGACCTCGACGACGAGGACAGGTTCGCGATCGGCGAGCCACCGGCCCGCGTCCGCCTGATCGACGACCTTCGGCTCGTCGATCGGAGGGATGCCGTCGCGCGGCGGCCCGCCGCTGCGAAACTCCGACAGGGCAACGCTGCGGCGCGAGAAGTCCGTCTTCCAACCGTCGGTGCTCACGCGCGGCGCCTCCCCGCCGGGCGGCGAGCCGCCCTGGACGGCTCCGCCGCCGCCGCAGCCCGCCGCAAGGGCTGCGATGCATACGGAGGCGAGCAGCAGGCGGGGCATGGGCGGCGTCAGGCTCCCTCGACGCGCGTACGGACGCCTTCCAGCCCGTCGCGGTAGATCTGCGTGAAGGTCGCCTCGAGCTCCCCGGCGTCGCCGCCCTCGGCCGGCTCGAAGTCCGCCGTCCACGTGACGTGCGAGTGGCCCGCGTGACCGTCGACCGACAGCCGTGACCGGTACGACGCGAGCGGCATCGGCGAGTCGGTGATCTCATACACGTAGAACCGATCGTCGTCGGAGCGCTCGACGATGCGCTCCTGAAGGTCGGCGCCGTCGACCGTCGTGCACGATCGCTGCTCGCCGTCCACCGACGACGTCGCGATCGCCGGAAGCCATTCGGAGATGGTCGCCGGATCGCCGGCCACCGCCCACACCTGACCAGGGTCGGCGTTGATCGTGATGCTCTCGTTGATCTGTGGCATACCGTCTTCGACCCGTCGCGACGGTAAACGATTCACCTCGGGCGCTTGCCTCCGGCGGGTCCATGTCCTCTGGCGGCTCCCGACGATGATCGCGGGCATCTCACGCCCTCCGGTGACGCTGGCCGTCAATGCGGGTGCGACGGCGCGTGCGAGCGGTAGAGCTTCTCGACGTCGTCCGTCGCCGGCCCCACCTTCGCGCGCAGGCCTTCCCGCGACGGCGGCTCGTCCCAGGGCATCTTCCCGACGACTAGCTTCGGGACGTTGATGAAGACCGTCTCACCGGTCTTCCTGACGATCGCATCGAACGGGATGTACGTGTCGCGGCTGAGCACAACGCCGCGCTCGACGAGCACGTACCCCGGAAGCTCCTCGGTGGGCACAAAGATCTTCTCGATCGTGCCGATCTTGCCGCGGTCCGAGCCGCGGACGGTGTCGCCGACCTGCGGCTGCGCCGCATCGCCGAGGGCGGCGAGGAACTCGTCGACCTCGAGCACCGCGTTGGCGATCAGCGGGTAGTTGACGTGGATCGACGCCTCGTAGGCCGGCAGGTTCTCGGCGCCGATCGCATCGGACAGGAACGTGACGTCGTACCCGTGCTCGGCGGCGTGCCGCCCGGTCGACTCGCAGCAGAGGTTCGCGGTCATGCCGCAGATCACCAGGTGCGTTGTGCCCAGCCGCTCGAGGTGCTCCGGCAGATCGGTCTCCAACACGTCGGTGCCCTTATGGGGAAGAAGCACCACGTCGCCCTCGGCCGGCTGCAGGTCCGGGTGGAAGTCGGCGCCCCAGCTCCCGGCCAGGAACATCCGGCGCTCGAACATGATCCGCCCGATCCCCGTCCTGCGCTGCAGCTCCTCGGCGGCGTAGTCCTCCTCGGTGTACGCCATCGGCCCGAAGATCACCGGCACTCCGCGCTGCCGCGCGCCCTCGATGACCCGCGCGAGCGAGGCGACCACGTTGTTCTTCTCGACGGTGCCCTTCGTCATGTCCCACGCCGCGCCGCCCTCCGACAGGAAGTCGTTCACCGGGTCGATCACCAGCAGCGCGGTGGCCTCAGGCGGGAAGCCGAAGTCGCGTCGTCCCTTGGAGAGATAGGTGCTTACGGTGCGCGGCGTCATCTGGGGCTCCTCGTCGTCAGGCGGTTGGTCATCCGCGATTCGACCCGGAAGCGCGACAGAGGATT
>JALYMV010000031.1 GCA_030773575.1 Actinomycetota bacterium | reverse complement strand
GCCGCGAGCAGTCGACTCGGCGGCACGTCGATCAGCCGGGCGACGTCGGCCTGGAGCGCGCTGAACAGCGCGTTCGAGCTCGTGGTCGACCCGGTGGTGAAGGACCCGACAGCCCCGATCAGGCCGGCGAGCAGCGGGAACGCCGGACCCGTGGCCTCCGCGGCGCCGACGGCGACCGTGCGCACCATGCCGGTGTCGGCCATGACGGTCGCAAGGGAGGCGAGCAGGACCACCGACGGCGACGCCTTGCGACACGCCGCGAGCCAGGGGCCGGCGAGCTCGACCAGCCCCCGCCGCGGCCACCGGCGCGCGAGCCGCCACAGCAGCACCGACACGAGCGTCGCAAAGACGATGAAGCTCGCCGGGTGACCGAGGGCGGCCAGCGTCTGGTAGTCCGACACCGCTGCGACCTCGAACCCCCGCCTCGTCTCTGTGGCGGGGAACGACGGGCCCCAGGCGAGCGTCGAGCGCGCCCACGTCCGCGACGCGGGCGGCAGGAGCACGCCGAGAACGCCGAGGAGCAGCAGCGCGTACGGCAGGAGCACGAGTGCGAGGCGACGGTACGAGGGCGCCTGCGCGATCTCGTCCGCGCGCGACGTACCCGGGCCTGGCGCGGGCACCGCGACGAGCGCGGGTCGCACCGTGGACGGCGCGTCGGCCCGAACGACGGCGAGCACCGCGACGACGAGCAGCCCGGCCCCTCCGGCGGCGAGCGCGCCGACCCCGGGCTCGAACCGGACCGTCACCGCCTGGACCGCCGCCATCGCGGGGCCCGCGAGCACGATGAGGCGCCAGCCTTCGCGCAGGCCGTGGAGGCCGGCGAACATGAGGGCGACGAGGACGCCCGAGAGCACCGCGTTCGCGCCGAGCAGCCACGCCGTCGCTTGCGCGTACTGCGCGGTCTCCGCCCCTGAGAGCCCTGCCGTGAAGGCGCCCATGTAGAACGACGAGCCGACGGAGCCGAAGCCGACGGCCCAGTGGTAGCCGATGAGCGGCAGGGCGACGGCGAGAACCGGGCGCACGCCCATGAGGATGAGCAGTGGTGCCGTGACTGCGATGGGTGTGCCGAAACCGGCCACACCTTGGACGAACGACGGAAAGATCCAGGCCACCACGAGCACGTTCTCGGTCCTGCGCCTGAGGATCGAGGTGAGCGCTTCACCCATGCCGTCGAGCCCGACGCGCCGGCACGCGGCGTGCAGGAACAGCGCCGCCCAGATCACGAGGAGGATCCACAGCCCCGTCCAGGCCCCCTTGCCGAGGGCGACGGCAACCCCCAGCGGGGTGGCGCCGAAGGCGACGGCGGCGATCAGCGTCGCGACTGCGAGAGTGACCGTCGCGTTGACCGGCGTCGAGCGCCGTCCGCGGACGACGAGCACGACGAGCAGCAGGATCGGCGCTACCGCCAGCGCCCACTCGGCGACGCCGACCGACCCCAGCGGGGACGACGCCGCGGCGACGACGCCTGCGGCCTCCTCAGATCGCATACTGTGTACTGTCTTCGATCGTCGGGCGTCTGGATCGAGGCAGGACGGGCACGTGACTCAGCTCAGGACCATCGGCGACAGCCATCGCACGCTGCGCGAGCAGGTCGAGGACGAGATCCGGGAGCGCATCGTCTCGGGCGTGTACGCCCCGGGCCACCGGCTCGTCGAGGACCGCATCGCCGTCGAGCTCGGCGTGTCGCGCAACCCGGTGCGCGAGGCGCTGCGCGCGCTGTCGCTCGACGGGTTCGTCGTCGCTCTCCCCCGGCGCGGCGCCATGGTCCGCCGGCTGAGCGAAGGCGACGTGCACGACTTGTTCGACGTGCGCGGGTCGCTCGAGTCGCTCGCCGCGTCGCTCGCGGCGCAGCGCGCCGGCTCGCACGGCGGGGCGAGCCTGCGCGCCGTCCTCGCCGCTGCCCAGGACGCCATGACGCGCGGCGCGTTCGACGAGCTGACCGCGCTCAACACCGACTTCCACGAGCAGGTCGTCGCGCTCAGCGCCAACACCATGCTCGCGGTCCTCGTGCGCTCCCTCGCTTGGCGCACGCGCTGGATCTTCCGGCAGTCGGCGGCGACGCGTGGCCCCGAGTCGTGGACGGAGCACCTGCACCTCGTCGAGGCCATCGAGGCGGGCGACGCCGAGCGCGCGGCCGCACTCGCCGCCGAGCACGTCGAGGCGGCTCGCGCGGCGGCGCTGCGCGACGTGCGCGAGCTGGACGGTCACCGCCCCACCGCGTAGCCCTGCATCCCGCGCGGGTTCGCACCCGCACGCAGGATCCCGCTCGAGGGGTCCCGCCGCACCGCGGAGAGCCGGCCGAGCGACCACGCCTCGGACACGGTCACGCGGTGCCCCCGGCGCTCGAGGTCGGCGACGACCCCGTCACCGAATCGCAACTCGATCACGACCTCGCCCGGAGCCGACTGGCGCGGGTAGAACGACGACGGGAACGAGTTCGTGTGGAACATCGGCGCGTCGATCCCCGCCTGCAGGTCCAGCCCACCGTGGACGAGGCGCAGGAAGTACGTCAGCGACCACTGGTCCTGCTGGTCGCCGCCGGGCGTGCCGAGCGCGAGGACCGGCTCCCCGTCGCGGAGCACGAGCGTCGGGGTCAGCGTCGTGCGCGGACGCTTGCGCGGGGCGAGCCCGCTCGGCGACTCCGTATCTAGCCAGAACATCTGTGCACGCGTCCCGAGCGGGAAGCCCAGCGAGGGGACCGTCGGCGAACTCTGCAGCCACCCACCGCTCGGCGTGGCGGACACGATGTTCCCCCACCTGTCGACGGCGTCGACGTGGCAGGTGTCGCCCC
>JALYMV010000030.1 GCA_030773575.1 Actinomycetota bacterium | reverse complement strand
GGCGGGCTCGGGACGGCCGATACCGTCTCCTGGCGCGGGACGACCTACGGCGCCATCACGGACCACCAGCGCGAGTGGGTCGCGCGCCAGGCGATGCTCTTCGTCGGCAGCGCGTGGCTGGCCCGCGAGGCCCACGTCAACCTCTCGCCGAAGGGGCCGATCGGGACCCTCCGGATCCTCGGCCCGCGCGAGATCGCCTACCTCGACGTGGTCGGCAGCGGCGCCGAGACGATCGCCCGTCTGCGCGAGAACGGGCGCATCGTGATCGTGCTTTGCGCCTTCGACGGCCTGCCGCGGATCCTGCGCCTCCACGGCCGCGGCGCGGTGGCGATGCCGGGCGAGCAGCGCTACGACGAGCTGCTCGAGCGCTGCGCATTCGACGAGCCCGCGGCACCGGAGGCCCGGCGCGCGATCATCTCGGTCGAGGTCACCCGCATCGCCGACTCCTGCGGCTACGGCGTCCCGCTCATGTCCTACGAGGGCGAGCGGTCCCATTACGACGCCGGGACGGCCAAGAAGCTGCGGACGGGCGGCGCCGGCGCGCTCGCCGACTACGCGGCGGACCACAACGCCCGCAGCATCGACGGCCTGGCCGGCGTCAGGGGTTGACGCGACCGACGCCGGTGAGCAGCTCGCGGACGCGCAGCGGGCCGCCCGCCGACGGGTGAAGCGGCGGGGTGTCGAGCCCCGCGGACTCGCGCATCCCGTCGATGAGCTCGAGCAGCGCCTCCTGCGAGGTCCGCTTGGGGGTCCATCCCAGCTCCGTCCGTGCGCGGCCGGTGTCCATGATCGGCACGCCGAGGGCGAGATCGACCCACCCGGGCGGCGTGGGCTGCAGCCGCGCCTTCCAGGTCGCGGCGGCCGCCGCCCGCACCACGCGGGCGGGGACGGGGACGCGGCGGGCGCCGAGCGCCTCGGCGAGGGTCTCCGAGTCGAGCACCGGGTCGGCGGCGACGTTGTAGGCGCCCCGCGCGGTCTCGGTCAGCGCCGCCCGCCGGTAGGCGTCGCCGACGTCGAGCGAGTGGACGGCCTGGAAGCGCAGGCGCGGCACGTCGGGCACGACCGGCAGCAGCCCCCGGCGCAGGAGCGGCGAGGGCAGCAGCGGGCCGGCGAAGAAGCGGCGGATCTCCGACGCCGCCTCGCGCTTGAAGATCAGCCCAGGGCGCAGCCGGACCACCCGCAGCCGCGGGTTGGCCCGCTCGAGCTCGTCGAGCGCGCGCTCCGTCGCCGCCTTGTGGCGCGCGTAGAACGAGGTGGCGACGCCGTGGGTCGGCCACGACTCGTCGACCGCGCGGTCCTTGGGGCCCGGTGAGTAGGCCCCGACCGAGGACGCGTAGACGAGCGCGCCGGCGCCCGCGGCCGCGGCGGCGCGGAACACCCGGCGCGAGCCGAGGACGTTGACGCGCTCGAGCTCGCCCAGGTCGCGCGAGGGCTGGATGAGCCACGCGAGGTGGATGACCGCGGCCGCGCCGGCGAACAGCGGCTCGAGGTCGGCGGTGACGACGTCGGCGTGCACCCAGCGGGTCTTGGCGTGGGCCCAGCCCACCGGCCGCCGCGCCACGCCGACGATCTCGGTGACGCGGTCGTCGCCGGCCAGGGCCTCGATGACGCTCGTGCCGACGTTGCCGCTCGCGCCCGTGATGACGATCCTCATGTGAGGTCCGTGTGCCCGCGCCCGCACCGGTTCATGCCGCGAGCCGGGGGGTACCCGACCCGTAGGGGACTTTCCCCGCGCCGACCCCGACCCAGGAGCGACCCATGGGCACGATCCGCAGCAGCTCGCAGGGCATCCTCTCCGACGACAACGCCGACAAGCGCCAGGCCATCATCGCCATGCTCGAGCGGGCCTACTGGATGGAGATCGAGACCGTGATGAGCTACATCACCAACTCGGTCAACCCCGACGGCGTCCGCGCGCAGGAGATCATCGAGTCCCTTCAGGAGGACATCCAGGAGGAGCTCGGCCATGCGCAGCAGTTCGCCGCGCGGATCAAGGAGCTCTACGGCGTCGTGCCGGGCTCGATGGCCTTCCGCCCGGAGCAGACCTACCTGCAGCCGCCCGAGCACCAGACGGACATCGTCCACGTCATCAAGGGCGTCATCGAGGCCGAGACCGGCGCGATCGAGCACTACAACGCGCTCATCGAGGCGACGGAGAGCATCGACCCCGTCACCAACGACATGGTCATCGCGATCCTGCGCGACGAGGAGGGGCACCGCCGGCTCTTCGAGGGCTACCTCCGCGAGTACGAGGCGGAGGGCCGGATCTAGGAGCCCGTGTTCGTGCCGTCGTCGTTGTCGGGGGCGTTGCGCGCCGCCTCGCGCGGGGCGGCGGCCTCCTCGGCGGCCGGCTTGCGGTCGCCCGAGCCGGTGTCGTCGGGGACGACCCCCGGCGGCTGCTCCTCGGGGTAGCCGGCGTCCGACGTGTCGTAGGTCTCCATGGCCACGACGTGCCCTCCGCGGCCGGGTGGCGAAACCACACCCGGCCGGCCGGGAAGCCGTGGGGTCGTTTGCCTGCGGCGGCCACCCACGCATTCCGACCGCGACAGGCGTTAGAACTATGACTTCATCCGGTTGTCGCACCCGACCCCGGGGCAGGGGTGAGCGCGACCAGTCCCTCGTCTTAAGGAGCACCGAGCATGTCCACAGGAGCCAGGTCGACCGGGTCCACCCAGACCGGCGGCCAGACGCACGCTCACGATCACGACCACGACGGCCGCACGCCTGCGCAGTGGTACTGCCTGCTGGGCGGCCTGGCCCTGCTGCTCGCCGGCATCCTCGGCTTCCTCGTCGAGTCGAGCTTCAAGACCGGCGACGCGCTCGAGCGCGGATCCCTCCTCGGTTTCGACATCAACGGCTGGCACAACGTCGTGCACCTGCTTTCAGGCGTGGTGCTGCTCGCGGCTGCGGCGAAGTGGCGCACGGCCAAGACGGTCGCCATCGCCTTCGGCGCCGTCTACGGGCTCGTGACGATCATCGGCATCATCGACGGGGAGGACTTGCTGAGCCTCCTGCCGATCAACGCGGCCGACAACGTCCTCCACATCGCGCTGGCGGCGCTCGGCATCATCGCCGGCGTCATCTCCCGCCCCAAGCGCGACGATCACCGGTAGGAGAGCGCCAGGCTCTCCTCGCGGACTCCCCGCCGGGCGCCTGAGGCAGCCCGGCGGGTGACCCGCACCATCGCGCCGGCTCCGCGGCGGAGATCCGGCTCGGCGCGACGCACCCGTAGCGGCTTCGGCCCTCAGGTCCTGCGCTCGAGGTCGGCCACCTCGCCGGCCATGGCGTCGGCCTCGTTCTGCTTGCGTGCGAGCTCGTCCTTCGCGTCGCCCTTGCGCTCCTCCTGGGCGCCCTGGCGCTTCGTGTCGGCGTCGCCGGCGAGGTCGCCGACGGCCTGCTTGGCGCGGCCGCTGATCTTGTCCCTGATGCCCATGGCGATCCACTCCTCCGGGGTCGGATGTGTCCGCGGTGTCATACCGCGCGGACGGGCAGGGCAAACGGCTTCAGCCGAGGGTGAGAAGCGCCCGCTCGACCTCGGGCAGCCCGAGCTCGAGCAGCCCGGGATCGGGCTCGCCGGCGTGGGGGTCGCCGCGGCGGCCCGCCCAGAGGGCGACGTGGCGGTCGAGCGCGGGCGGCCCCCACTCCTGCGGCGGCACCGGGCCGAAGAGCGTGACCGACGCGGTCCCGACCGCGGTGGCGAGGTGCGAGACCCCCGTGTCGCCGCTCACGACGCGCGCGGCGCCCGCCACCAG
>JALYMV010000029.1 GCA_030773575.1 Actinomycetota bacterium | reverse complement strand
GGCCAGCAGGAAGCCGGCCGCGCGGCCGTCCTCGACGATCACGCGCTCCACCCGGGCGCGCGGCCGGATCTCGCCGCCCGCCCCCTCGACCGCCTCGGCGAGCGCGGCGGCCAGCGAGCGGGGCTCGATCGAGTGGTCGCCGGGGACGTCGAGCGCGAGGCGGACCGTCGGCGAGAGCGCGGGCTCGGCGCGGCGGGCGCCGCTCGGCAGCAGCCGCCCGGACTCGAGGCCGAGGGAGCGCTGGAGCGCGTGGAGGCGGTCGAGGCGCTCGGCCTCGTCGCCGTCGCGCGCGACCACCAGCGTGCCCGAGCGATGCAGGCCGGGGTCGCGCCCGGACGCGGCGGCGAGCTCCGCGCAGAAGCCATCGAAGCGCGCGGCTCCCTCGAGACCGAGGCGCAGCAGCGCCTCCTCGCCGAAGTCGGCCTCGGTGACCGGCGCGAGCATCCCGGCGGCGACGTTCCACGCGCCGGGCTCGCCCGCGTCGAGGACGACCGTGCGCAGGCCCCGCTGCAGCGCGCGCCAGGCGATGGCGAGGCCGATGGTGCCGCCGCCGGCGACGGCGACGTCCGGCGGATCGAGCTGCGCTGCCACGACGTGCACTCCCTCCCTACGCCGGCATTACCCGGGTCAGGTTCCACGGTCGGCGCGGTGGTGCGCCCTCTCAGCCCGTCGGGGGCTCCCGTTCGGTACGCCTCTATCGTAGCGCCGGTGACCCCCCGCGAGCGCCTGCGAACGGCCCGCCTCTACCTCGTCTGCGACGCGCGCCCGCGGGCGTTCCTCGAGGCGGCGCTCAGCGGCGGCGTCGACCTGATCCAGCTGCGCGACAAGTCCCTCGGCGACGACGGGCTGATCGCGGCGGCGCGCGAGTTCCGCGCCGCCGCCGACGCCCACGGCGCGCTGTTCGTCCTCAACGACCGCCCCGACCTCGTCGCGGCGTGCGGCGCGGACGGCGTGCACGTCGGCCAGGACGACGAGACGCCCACGGCCGCGCGAGCCGCGGTCGGTCCCGAGCGCATCGTCGGCCGCTCGACCCATGCGCCCGGCCAGGCCGACGCGGCGCTCGCCGATCCCGACGTCGACTACTTCGCGGTCGGCCCGGTGAGCGAGACGCCGACCAAGCCCGGCCGCCCCGCCGCGGGGCTCGACTACGTCACCTACGTCGCCGAGGCGGCGGGCGAGACCAAGCCCTGGTTCGCGATCGGGGGGCTCGACGCGCAGACGGCGCCCGCGGCGGTCGAGCGGGGCGCGCGGCGGATCGTCGTCGTCCGCGCGATCACCGAGGCGGCCGATCCGGCCGCCTCCGCGCGCGAGCTGCGCGCGGCGCTGGAGGTCCCCGTTGGGGCAACGTAGCCGCAAGCGGCGCCGGAGCGGCGGCGGTGACGGCGGCGCCTCGGAGGGGATGCGCCGAGGCTACGCCCGCGGCGAGGCACGCAACGCGGCGGTGCGCGCCGAGCTCGAGCCGCTGGCGCCGGGAGAGCGCCCGCGCGCGATCACCGTCGCGGCGGTCGTCGCCGCGCTCATCGCGGTCGCCAACGTCGTGCTCCTGCTCGCGGGCTGGGAGGTCCGCGGCACCGACCCCGAGCCGGGCGGCGTGCTGCTGTTCGCGGGGATCATGCTCGCCGCGGCGGTGGGGATGTGGCAGCGGCGCTACTGGGCGGTGCTCGGCTTCCAGGCGCTGCTCGGGATCTCGATCATCTTCTCCGCGCTCGCCCTGCTCGTCGCCTCGAACCTCGAGGGCGCGCTGCTTGCGACGCTGGTGATCGTGCTCAGCGGGACGCTCTTCTGGTTCCTCGTCCGGGCGATGGCGCGGCTGCAGATGCCGCGGCGCGGCGGCGGGACCGGCGGGGCGGGGGCGCGGCCGTGAGCTGGCCCTACACCCACGTCGAGCGGGTCCGCTTCGGCGACCTCGACGCCATGCGCCACCTCAACAACGCCGGTACCTACATGCGAGCGTGCGAGCTCTCTTCGAGACGGCGCGGATCGGCTACATCGCCGAGCTGATCCCCGAGCACGACCCCGCCCACCCCGAAGGCGGCTTCGGGCTGATCTTCGCCGTGTGCCACATCAGCTACCGCTCGCCCGGCCACTTCGACGAGGAGGTGACCATCGACCTGCGCGCCGCCGAGCCCAAGCGCTCGAGCTTCAAGGTGGAGTTCCGGATGCGGGTCGGCGAGCGGCTGCTGGCGGAGGGCTACGGCACGCTGGTCGGCTTCGACTACGCCGCCCAGCGGGCGATGCCGCTGCCCGACGCGCTGCGCGAGCGGCTCGCGAGCCCTACGCCCGCGTGAGGGACCCGGGCGGCCGCGACGCGCGAGCCCCCGACGGCGCGTTGTAGGGTGCCTTCCCATGGCTGAGAGCGCGTACGACTGCATCGTCATCGGGTCCGGACCGGGGGGCTACGTCGCGGCGATCCGCGCCGCCCAGCTCGGGATGAAGACCGCCGTCATCGAGAAGGACGTCATCGGCGGGCGGTGCCTCAACTACGCATGCATCCCGGCCAAGGCCGTCCTGCGGGTGGCCGACATCATGAGCGAGGTCGAGGAGGCCGCCGAGTTCGGCATCGCCACCAACGGCTCGGTCGTCGACTTCTCCAAGGTCGGCGAGCGCCGGCGCAAGGTCGTGCAGACGCTGACGGGCGGCGTCGCCGGCCTGATGAAGAAGAACGGCATCGACGTCATCGACGGCCACGGCTCGGTCACCGACGACGGCAACGTGAAGGTGGGCGGCAACTTCGACGGGACGGAGATCGAGGCGCGCAAGGCGGTCGTCCTCGCGACGGGCTCGGTCAAGAAGGCGCTGCCGGGGATCGACTTCGGCGGCCGCGTGATCGGCACGGAGGAGGCGTGGGCGCTCGAGGATCTGCCGGGCCGCCTCGCGGTGGTCGGCGCGGGCGCCTCGGGCGCGGAGATCGCCTCGGCCTACGGCCGGCTGGGCACCGACGTCCTGCTCTTCGAGGCGCTCGACCGGGTCCTGCCGACCGAGGACGCCGACATCTCCAAGGCCGCCGGCCGCGCGCTCTCCAAGCAGAACATGGAGATCCACACGAGCACGCTCATCTCGGAGGTCGGGTCGACCGACGACGGCGTGACCTTCAAGTACGGCGACACGGAGGACCGCGCGGACTACCTCGTCATCGCCGCGGGCCGCGGGCCCGACGTGGAGGGGCTCGGCCTTGACGAGGCGGGCGTCAAGCTCGACGAGCGCGGCCTCATCGAGGTCGACGCCGCCCAGCGCACCTCGGTGAAGGGCGTCTACGCGATCGGCGACCTCGTCCGCGGCCCGGCGCTCGCGCACAAGGCGTCCGACGAGGGCGTCATCGCCGTCGAGGACGCGGCCGGCATGGAGACCCACGGGCTCGAGTACGTCGACATCCCGCGCGCCACCTTCTGCACGCCGAACGTCGCCTCCTTCGGCCTCACCGAGGCCCAGGCCCGCGAGCAGGGCTACGACGTGACGGTCGGCAAGATCAACTACGGCGCGGTCGGCGCCGGCACGGTCTACGGCGACCGCACCGGGATCATCAAGATCATCGGCGACAAGAAGTACGGCGAGCTGATCGGCGGGCACATCGTGGGCGCCAAGGCGACCGACCTCATCCAGGAGCTCGTCAATGCGCGGGCGCTCGAGGGCGGCTACCACGAGGTCGCCCGGATCGTCCACGGCCACCCCACGATGTCCGAGGGCATCATGGAGGCCGCGCGGGCCGCCGATGGCTGGCTCATCCACGGCTAGCGGCGCGACCGAGCCGGCGCAGCCGGTCTTCTACTTCGACCTGGCCTCCCCCGAGGCCTATCTCGTCGCCGAGCGCGTCCTGCACGCGCTCCCGGAGGCCGCCGAGTGGCAGCCCGTCTGGCTCGGCGGGCTGCGCGCCGGCGAGGTCGGCGCGGGCTGGCGCTGCGCGCAGGAGGCCGCGAGCCACCGCGAGGACGTCGAGCGGCGCGCGGCGGCGCAAGGGCTGCAACCCGTGCGCTGGCCGGAGCCGTTCCCGGCCTCCGGCACCCGCTTCGCCATGCTCGTCGCGACCTACGCCAAGCAGATCGGCCGCACGGTCGCCTTCGCCCAGGCCGCCTTCCGCCAGGCGTTCGCCGGCGGCCGCGACCTCTCGCAGCGCGACTGGGTGCTGATGGCGGCCGCGGCGTGCGAGATGCACCCGGCGGCGGTGATCAAGGGTGCCGAGCTCGGCTCGACCGCCCGACGGCTCGACGAGGCGACGGAGGCCGCCGCGGCCGCCGGCGTGCTCGACGTCCCGGCGATCCGGGTCGACGACCGCGTCTTCCACGGCGACGCCGAGGTGGACGCGGCGGCCGCCACCCTGACAGCCCGGGCGGCGCAGGCGGCCCCGTGAGGGCGCTGCGGCTCGGCCTGCCGGCGCTCATGCTCGTCGCCGGCGTGGTCATGATCGCCGTCGGCGACCAGTACGTCGTCGGCGCCGGCGTGACGATCGTCGGCTCCGCCTTCCTCGTCGTGCTCGCCAACGCGCTGTTCCGCTACTCGGCCGGCGAGTTGCGCGACCGCGACCGCGAGCAGGCCGCCCGCGACCACTACGCCGAGCACGGGCGCTGGCCGGAGGAGTAGCGCCGAAGCGCCACGCAGCGACTAGCCTGTCCTCGTGCGCCTTTCCCGGGTCAGCGGCCTCCTCCTCGCAGCGCTGGCCGCGCTCTCGACCTTCGGCGCCCAAGCCGCCCGCGGCGACGCGTTCGGGACGCCGGCGCTGGTCCTGAGCCCGGACGGCCGCTCGGCCTACGCGTCGGCGAACGCGCTGCTCGTCCTCCGGCGCGACCCGGGGTCGGGCGCGCTGACCGTGGTGCGGGAGCTGCCGGGTGCGGCGACGACGCTCGAGCTGTCACCCGACGGGCGCTGGCTGTTCGCAGCGGGCCGCCACGCCGGCCCTTCGATCCGCGCCTATGCGCGCGACACCGAGACGGGCGAGCTGCGTCTCGCCGGCGAGGTCTCCAGCGGGAGGCTCGGGATCGTCGACCTCGCACTTTCGCGCGACGGGCGCGTCCTGCTCGCCTCGCAGCCCGGGGAGAGCGCGCTCATCGCCTTCAGTCGCGACCCCGAGTCCGGGGGGCTCGGCCCACCGCGGCGCCAGGCCGCCGAGGAGCCGGGGGCGCTCACGCTTGCCGGCGACGGGCGGACCCTCTACTACGGCGGCCCCGCCGCCGTCGTCCGGGCGCAGGTGACCGAGGCCGGCGAGTGGCGCACCGTCGACTCGACGTACTGCCCGTGCGGCCGCCCGGAGTCGATCGCGCTGGCGCCCGACGGCACGCGCCTCTACGCGGGCCCGCACGGCTACGGGGCCTTCGCCCGGGATCCGCAGATGGGTGCGCTCTCCCCCCTGCGCCGGCCCGACCAGGACTTCGGCGCGGGCTACCCGCGCCCTGCGCAGGGCCTCGAGGTCGCGAGGGACGGCTCGGCGCTCTTCGGGGTCGACCGCCGCGACGCGCGCCTCTTCGTGGCCCGCCGGACCGAGGAGGGAACCGCGCCGCTCGCCGAGGTGCGCGAGGGGACGGGCGGGGCCCAGGGGCTGACCGCGCCCGCGGGGGTGATCCTCGCGCCCGACGGCCGCCACCTCTACGTCACGGGCGGAGGGCGCGCCTCGGACGATCCCGGCTCGATCGCCGTCTTCGAGCACGACGAGTCCAGCCACGCCCTGACCTTCCGGTCGCTGCTCCGCGGCCCGTCCGAGCTCGGCACGATCTCGCCGGCGACCCGGCCGGCCGAGCTGCTCATCGACGGCGGCGCGCGCTACGCGAGCGACCGCGGCGTCCAGCTCACGCTCCGGGCGGCGCCCCCGCGCTCGGGCTTCCGGGTGTGGAACGCCGGCGACGAAGAGCAGGCCCTCGAGCTGTCGCCCTCCGCCGACGATCGCTACGCGTGGCGCCTGCCCGACGGAGCGCCGGAGGGCGTCCCTCTGACCGTGCACGCGAAGGTCCTCGGCGACGGCGCCCACGCGCCCCTCGTCGCGTCGATCGTGCTCGACGCGACCGACCCGCGCATCGTGGCGGCGCGGGCGGCCCGCACGGCCGGTCGCCTGCGGCTGACCGTGACGGCGCGCGATCGGACCTCGGGCGTCGCGCGCGTGCAGGTCGCGGTCCGGGGCAAGCGCCCCCGGGCGTGGCAGCGCC
>JALYMV010000028.1 GCA_030773575.1 Actinomycetota bacterium | reverse complement strand
CTCGAGCGCCGCCTCGAGCACGCCGGGCGCGGGGTCGAACCCGCGCACCGACGCGCCGGCGCGCTCGCGGGCGGCCAGGCCGATCGAGCCGCCGATCAGCCCGACGCCGAGGAGCGCGACCTGCAGCTTCAGACCCCGGCGGAGAGGGCCTTGCCGGCGATCCCGGCCGCCCGCTCGACCTGCTCGAGGTAGTCGGCGAAGCCGTCGGCGTGGAGCGCCTGCGGCCCGTCGCAGATGGCCTGCTCGGGCTGCGGGTGGATCTCCGTGATGAGGCCGTCGGCGCCCGCCGCCGCGGCGGCCAGCGAGAGCGGCAGCACGAGGTCGCGGCGGCCCGCAGCGTGCGACGGGTCGACGATGACCGGGAGGTGCGTGAGCTCCTTGAGCACCGGGATGGCGGTGAGGTCGAGCGTGTAGCGGTAGGCCGTCTCGAAGGTCCGGATCCCGCGCTCGCACAGCAGGACGCTCGGGTTGCCCTCCTTGAGGACGTACTCCGCGGCCATCAGCAGCTCCTCGAGCGTCGCCGAGGCGCCGCGCTTGAGCAGGACGGGGCGGCCGGAGCGGCCGATCTCGGTGAGCAGGTTGAAGTTCTGCATGTTGCGCGCGCCGACCTGGATGACGTCGGCGACCTCGAGCACGGGCTCGATGTCGCGCGCGTCCATCAGCTCGGTGACGATCGGCAGACCCGTCTCCTCCTTGGCCTCGGCGAGCAGCCGCAGCCCCTCCTGCCCGAGCCCCTGGAAGGAGTACGGCGAGGAGCGCGGCTTGTAGGCGCCGCCGCGGAACAGCGAGCCGCCGCCGTCGCGCACGATCCGCGCCGTGCCGAGCAGCTGCTCGCGCGACTCGACCGTGCAGGGGCCGGCGATCATCGAGAAGTGCTCGCCGCCGATGTGGCGTCCGTCGATCTCGACCACCGTGCGCTCGCCGCCGCGCAGCTGGTTGGAGGCGAGCTTGTAGGGCTTGAGGATGGGGACGATCTGGGCGACGCCGGGCGCGCCCTCGAGGCCGAGGCGCTCGACGTGCTCGCGGTCGCCGATCGCCCCGATCACCGTCACCTCCTCGCCGCGGGAGGGGTGGGCGCGGGCGCCGCAGTGCTCGATCCGGTCGAGGACGGCCTGGATGTCCTCTTCGGTGGCCGAGGCCTTCATCACGATCATCATGGGGAGGAAGCCTTTCTGCTCTTCTTCGAGAGCGCCTGACAAGAATACGGAGCGGGGGTGGGCGTGGGTTGCCCGCTGGGAGCGGCGCTCGGCCCGGTCCGGGCCCGTCGGGGGCGGCGCGTGCGCGCCCGCCCGAGCGCCTAGCTAAATCGCCAGGCGCGATAGGAGGCGTGGCCGAAGGCGGCAGCCGGCGCGCCGGTGATGCCGGCGGGCGTGATGCGGGAGGGCTGCGTGCGGAGGTCGGCCATGCGGGTGCTCTACGAGGTTCTACCAGAGCAACGGGCCGGAGCCCCTCGGTCTTTCGTCGAGGTCAGCCCGTCGAGACGAGCGCCGCGCCCGCCACCGCGAGCCCGACGCCGACCGCCTGGCGGGCGGTCAGCCGCTCGGCGAGCACGAGGCGAGCCAGCATCACGGTGGTGACGGGGTAGAGCGAGCCCAGCAGGGCGACGAGCGCGTCCGAGCCCTGCTCGGAGGCCACCGCGAACAGGGCGTTGGCGCCCGTGTCGAGGACCCCCACGGCGGCGATGGGCCCGAGCGAGCCACGCGCCGCCGCCAGCCGCGTGCGGGTGGCCGCGACGGCGAGGGCGGTGACGCAGACGGACGCCGCCCGCGCGACCGCGACGACACTCAGACCCGAGGAGCCGCCGGCGTCGGCGCCCTGCTGGAGCAGCGTGAGCACGACCCCGATCCCCAGCGCCGCGCCGGCGGCCAGGGCCACCACCCGGCCGGTGAGGACCAGCGCCGCATCGTCGCGGCGGGCGATCAGGGCGATGCCGGCGAGCGCCACGACGATCCCGGCGAACGCGAGCGGGCCCGGGACGTCGCCGCGCGCGATCGCCACCCCGACCGGCACGACGGCGCCGCACGCCGACAGCGGCGCGACCAGGCTCATCGCCCCGGCGGCGAGCGCCGCGTAGAAGACCGCGAAGGTGAGCGATCCGACCAACCCGGCCGCCATCTCGAACTGCGCGCCCTCCACGCTCACCGGCGAGCCCGTGACGAGCACGACCGCGGTGACGGCCACGAGCCCGGAGAGCTGGCTGAGCAGCGTCACCACGAGGACCGCCATCCGCTTCGCGGTGAAGCCGCCGAGGAAGTCGGCCCCGCCCCACAGGGCGGCGGAGAGGACGGCGAGCGAGACCGCGAGCACGCCTTGGGTATATCGGGCGGGCGGCGGCGCGGAAGAGCGGCCGAACAGCGAACTGCGGCTGGTGAGGGCGGGTCCCGCCGGGCACCGTGAAGATGTGCCATGTCACCTTTCCCGGCCGACGCCTTCGGGTCGCCCGTGTCACCTCACGCCGGTCGGACCGCCTCCCTCACAGGCCCGCAGCTGATGTCAGCGCCCCCCGCCGCCCCGGCCTCGAGCCGCCCCATCGGACCGATCCATCTCGCATCCTGCCCGGAAAGCGGACGCAACACGAAACGGTTCGGATCTCGTCCCACTCACCAGCCGCAGTCGGCGGTCGGCGCCGCCCTCTACAGCAGTTCCCCCAACGCCTCGAGGAACCGCTCGTTCTCGTCCTCGGCCCCCACGGTCACCCGCAGCGCCCCCTCGCGCCCGAGCGGCGTGCCGGCGCGCACCAACACGCCGCGCTCGGCGAGCCCGCGGACGACGTCGGGCTCCTCCACCCCGTCGCCGAGGTCGAACCAGACGAAGTTGGCCTGCGACTCGGCCGCGTCGAGCCCGAGCGCCCGCAGCCCGTCCTCGAGCGTGAGCCGCTCGGCGAGGTTGCGCTCCACCCGGCGGACGACCTCGTCCTGGTGGCGCAGCGCCTCGACCGCCGCGGCCTGCGCGGCCGCGTTGCAGAAGAACGGCTGGCGGACCTGGTCGACGGCGAGCGGCAGGTCCTCCGAGCCGCACAGGGCGTAGCCGACGCGCAGGCCGGCCAGCCCGTAGATCTTCGAGAACGTCCGCAGCAGCACGAGGTTCGTGTGCTTGCGCAGGAGGTCGATCGACTCGTCGGGGTCCTGGAGGAGGTTGAACTCGCAGTAGGCCTCGTCGAGGATCACCGCGACGCTGCGGGGCAGGTCGGCGACGAAGTCGGCGAGGTCGGGGAGCGGCAGCGCGGTCGACGTCGGGTTGTTGGGGTTGCAGACGATCACCAGCCGGGTGGCCACCGTGACCTCGGCGCGCATCGCCTCGAGGTCGTGGCGGTGGTCGTCGTCGAGCGGGACCTCGATCGCCCGGGCGCCCGACGCCGCCGCGAGGTGCGGGTAGACGCTGAACGACGGCCACGCGTAGACGAGCTCGGCGCCCGGCTCGAGCAGCGCGTCGCCCGCCGCGAGCAGCACGTCGCAGGAGCCGTTGCCGATCGCGATCCGGTTCGCCGCCACGCCGTGGCGCGCCGACAGCGCGGCGCGCAGGGCGCCGTTGGTGGGATCGGGATAGCGGTTGACGCCGGCCAGCGCCCGCGCCGCCGCCTCGGCGACGCTCGGCAGCGGGCCGAACGGCGACTCGTTGGAGGCCAGCTTGGCGACCGGCCCCTCCGTGCCGTAGCCGGCGGCGGCCGGGTAGACCGGGATGCGGCGGATCTTCTGAGCGAACTCCAGCGCCATGGTGACGTCGTCCGTAGATCCGAGCTTGCGATGGATCGTCGGCGGAAACAAGACCTTACTGAGCGCCCTCGATGTCCAGGCGCAGCCGGCGCGCCTCCCCGAGGTAGACGTGGCGCGCGCGGTGGCCGTCCTCGCCGTAGCAGTGCATCATCACCCGGATCACCCGCGGCAGGGAGCCGGGGACCTTCACCTCGCGCGCGCACAGCAGCGGGACCGCGCTCAGCCCCAGCTTGCGCGCCGCGACCGCCGGGAACTCCGCGTCGAGGTCTTCGGTCAGCGTGAAGATGCAGCTCACCACGTCGTCGGGGCGCAGCTCGTTGCGGCCGAGCAGCTCGACCATCAGCTCCTCCGTCGCGTCGAGGATCGAGGGGGCGTCGTTGACCGCGACGGTGGTCGCTCCGCGAAGGGCGTAGAGGCGCATCGGCCGCGGGATTCAATCAGCCGCCCGCAGGCCGCCCGCCCTCGCCCGCCGCCGCCCGCAGCCGCTCGACCTCGGCCTCGCTCAGCCGCCGGTGCGCGCCCTCGGCCAGCCCGCCCAGGCGCAGCGGGCCGAACGCGACGCGCTCGAGCCGCTTGACCCGGTGGCCGACCGCCTCGCACATCCGCTTGACCTGGCGCTTGCGCCCCTCGTGGATCGTCAGCTCGATCTCGCCCGGCCCGATCTTGCGCACCTTGGCGGGTGCCGTGAACCCGTCGTCGAGCTCGACTCCCTCGCGCAGCGCCCGCAGCGCCGGCTCTTTGACCGGCGGGTTGCGGACGACCGCCCGGTAGGTCTTGGGCACCTCGAAGGACGGGTGGGTGAGCGAGTGGGCGAGCGCACCGTCGTTCGTGAGCAGGATCAGCCCCGTGGAGTCGGCGTCGAGGCGGCCGACCGGGTACAGGCGCGTGTCGGAGTCGACGAGCTCGACCACCGTCGGCCGGCCGCCGGGGTCGCGCGCCGTGGAGACGACCCCCTCGGGCTTGTGCAGCGCGTAGACCACGAGGCGCTGGGAGCCGACCCGCACCGGCCGGCGGTCGACGGAGACCTGCGAGTCGTCGTCGACGTCGCGCGCGGGGTCGCGGACCGTCTCGCCGCCCACGGTGACGCGGCCCGCGGCGATCAGCGTCTCGGCCTTGCGGCGGGAGGCCACACCGGCGTGGGCGAGGTACTTCGCGAGGCGCACCGCGCGAAGGCTGCCACCATGGAGGCCGCGAATGGATCTCGCCCTTCTCGACCGCACGCTCGCAGAGGCCGGCCAGCCCGCCTTCCGCGCCCGGCAGGTGTGGCGCTGGGCGGCCTCGGGCGCCGCGGGCTACGACGAGATGACCGACCTGCCGGCCGCGCTGCGCGCGCGGCTCGCCGAGACGGTCCCCTACTCGACGCTCGCGCTCCAGCGCGAGGCCCACGCCTCCGACGGGACGCTCAAGGCGCTCTTCCACACCCACGACGGCCGCGCCGTCGAGGCGGTGCTCATGCGCTACCGCGACGGGCGGCGCTCGATCTGCGTCTCCTCGCAGTCGGGCTGCCCGCTCACGTGCACGTTCTGCGCGACGGGGACGATGAGGTTCGGGCGCAACCTGACCGCCTCGGAGATCCTCGACCAGGTCCTGCACTTCCGTCGCATCGAGCCGGTCGACCACCTCGTGTTCATGGGGATGGGCGAGCCGATGATGAACCTCGACCACGTCCTCGCGGCCTCGCGGCGGCTGCCCGACGTGGGGATCACCCACCGCCGGACGGGGATCTCGACCGTCGGCTGGGTGCCGGGGATCCAGCGGCTCACGGAGTCCGACATGCCCATCCGCCTCGCGCTCTCGCTCCACGCGCCGGAGGACGCGCTGCGCTCGCAGATCATGCCGGTCAACGAGCGCTACGGGCTTGAGGAGGTGCTCGCCGCGTGCGACGCCTACTACGAGCGCCGCCGCCGCCAGGTGTTCGTCGAGTACCTGATGCTGGCGGGCGTCAACGACACCCACGCGCAGGCGCGGCGCCTGGCCGAGCTGCTCGACCCGGCCCGCTACAAGGTCAACCTGATCCCCTACAACCCGACCGGCTCGGTCTACGAGGGCTCCTCGCGGGGCGCCATCGGCGCGTTCCGCGCCGTCCTCGAGGAGCACGGCCTGCGCGCGACCGTCCGCCTCACCCGCGGGCGCGACATCGAGGCGGCCTGCGGGCAGCTCGCCGCCCGCGCCGCGGCCGCCTAGACCTGGCCCTGTCGCTTGTTGGCGGTCTGCGAGCCGCCACTGGCCGAGCGGGGCATGCCGGTCGGCTCCTTGACCTTGGCGCGCTCGATCGTCGCCACGCTCGAGCCCTCCTTGCGGGCCGCGGCAAGGTAGCCGGCGATCGCCAGGACGGTCAGCAGAACGACCGGCAGACCCCAGATCGCGAAGAAGGCGACGGAGAGGGCGCTCAGCACGAGGCCGGCGAGGATGAGAGCGAAGACGGGCATACGAGACCCAGTTCCCTTCCGCGCCATCAACCGAAACCCGGTGCGACGCTGGCCGAGTTGCGATTCTGGGTACTGAGGGGGTCATGAGGCCACGGACGATCCAGCTCCTCGACGAGGATCCCGACCTGGGCGACGGCATAGACCCTGGGCAGCGGGAGACCGCCCGCCGCGAGCTCATCGCCGAGGTCGCCGAGCGCCCGCGCGGCGAGCTCGACGAGCGCCCCGGGCTCTCCTCGACCTCCGGCGCCCTGGGGCTGCTGATCCTCGACGGGCTCGTCGTCCGGCGCACCTCGATGGCCGGGCGCCGCGGCGTGGAGCTGCTCGGCGCCGGCGACCTCCTGCGCCCGTGGCAGAACGACGGCCACCACTCCGTCGCTCCTTTCGAGGCCGTCGACCAGGTGCTCGAGCCAGCCCGCCTCGCGATCATCGACCGTGCGGCCACGGCGCGCATCGGGCGCTGGCCGGAGGTCATGGCCTGCCTGACCACGCGGGTGATGAACCGGGCGCGCGCCCTCTCGGGCCACCTCGTGCTCTCCCAGATTCCCCGGGTCGACGAGCGCCTGCACGTCCTCCTCTACCACCTCGCCGACCGCTGGGGGAAGGTGACCACGGACGGCGTCGTCCTGCCGCTGCGCCTGTCCCACGAGCTGCTCGGCGCGCTGATCGGCGCCCAGCGCCCGACCGTCACCCTCGCGCTGCGCGGCCTCACCGACCGCGGCCACATCGCCCGCCGCCCCGACCGCACCTGGCTGCTGCTCGAGCCGCCGCGGGCGCTGCACGTCCCGCCGCCCGAGGACGCGGACGAGGGCGAGTCGCAGCTGCGCCCCGTCGCCGCCGGTTCCGGCTGAGCGCCATGGAGGCCGCCGAGCAGCAGTCGGGCTAGTGCCGGTCCACGTAAGTACGCGCGGTCGCCCGGGGGTCGTCGGCGCCGGCTGACGCCGCACGGTGATCCGGGAGTGTGCCTCAGGCACATGACCGGTCAGCGGGTGGCGTTCAGGCGGTGA
>JALYMV010000027.1 GCA_030773575.1 Actinomycetota bacterium | reverse complement strand
ATCGAAGGACGAGGGGCGGCCGCCAACTCCCTCGTCCTGCTGCTGCGCTCCGAAGGGCGCTGGCTCGCCGTCGCGTGGGGGGTCGCCGCACTCGCCCGGGGCCGCGCGGCGGCGCCCCTGGCGGCGGGGCTCCTGATCGCGGCCGTGCTGATCGGCAAGGAGCTCGCGCCGCTCACAGGCCTCGAGGCCGCCGCCCGCGCGGACGGGGTGACGCCGGAGGAGGCCGGCTCGCTGGCCGCCGCGGTCGACCAGAACGAGGGCGGCGTCGACGTCGTGCTCATCTTCGCCGGCATCGCCATGGGCGCCGGCGCGGCGCTCTGGCGCCACGGCACCGGTCACCTCCGCGCGGCCGGGGTGGCGCTTCTGATCGGCGCCCTGTTGCGCGACGCCGTCGCCGGCGGCCTCGACGTCGATGCCGCAGCGGTCCTCCTCGTCCTGCTCGTGCTCGTCCTCCTCTATCGGCTCGTGGAGCGCGGCAGCCGCCTCGTCGCGGTCGCGGCGGCGATCGGCGTCGCGGCGGTGCTCGTCGTCCTCCCGGCGGTGGATCCCTTCGAGCATCGCGAGATCCAGGTCATCAAGTGAGCCGCGGGTAGGCTCCGCCGTCATGGCGGACGTCGGCTTCATCGGCCTGGGCATCATGGGCTCGCGCCAGGCGGCGAACCTCCGCCGCGCGGGCCACGAGCTCACCGTCTTCAACCGCACCCGCGCCACCGCGGAGGCGTGGGCGGCCGAGCACGGCGCCCACGTCGCCGATTCCCCCCGCGCGGTGGCCGAGCGCTGCGACGTCGTCATCTCCATGGTCGTCGACTCAGACCAGGTCGAGCAGGTGCTGCTCTCGGAGCCCGACGGGGCGGTGCACGGGGCGCGCGACGGCGCGCTGTTCGTCGACATGTCGACCATCGCGCCCACCCGCACGCGGGAGATCGGGGCGCGGCTGGCCGGGCGCGGCGTCGCCTTCCTCGACGCGCCGGTCACCGGCTCGGCGCCCAAGGCCGCCGACGCCACGCTCACGATCATGGCCGGCGGGGAGGCCGCGGACTTCGAGCGCGCCCGGCCGCTGCTGGAGGCCATGGGGCGGCTCGTCCTCCACGTCGGCGAGCTCGGCCACGGCGAGATGGTCAAGCTCATCAACAACGCGGTGGCCGCCGTCAACGCCGCCACGGTCGCCCAGGCCCTCGTGGTCGGGCGCCGGACGGGCGTCGACCTCGACAAGCTCGTCGAGGTGATGGGCGCGGGCTCGGGCGCCTCGGCGATGCTCGCGCTCAAGGCCCGGCCGATGCTCGAACACGACTTCTCGCCGCTGTTCAAGCTCGCCCACATGCTCAAGGACGTTCGCCTCTGCCTGGAGGAGGGCGAGGCGGCCGGGGTCCCCTTCCCGGCGGCCGCGGCGGCCCGGGAGCTCTACACGGCGGCGCTCGGGCGGGGGCTCGGCGACCAGGACTTCGCGGCCGTCCTCGAGGCGATCGAGGGGCTCGCCGGGACGGAGCTCTGATCGTCAGGACCCGGACAGCGCGGTTTTGGGCGGAAGCCGCGTGTTTGCAGGGATATTTTGAGTTTTCGGGACATTGTGCATAGTATGTGACCTCCCGCCGGGGCAGACGCAGGATCACGGGCGGGCTGGCCGCTTCCAACCCCGCAACACCCCTCTCCCTATGCCAATCGCCTTCAAAGAATGGGCTGTCACCGTGCGCGCGCTCGCCGAGGGCGAGCAGCTCCTCACCCTGCGCAAGGGCGGCATCCGCGAACCGGACAAGCACTTCTCCGTCGAGCACGACCGGTTCTTCCTCTATCCGACGTTCGACCACCAGCGCTCGGATCTCGTCCGCGAGTCCCACCAGCCCGAGATCCGACGCGCGCTGGAAGAGGGCGTGTGGGCCGACGGCGAGCCGCCGGCGCACGCGCTCACCCAGGGGGTTGCGAGCGAAGCGAGCGGGGGCGGGATCTCGCAGCCCGACCGGGTGCGGATCCGCGCCTGGGCGGAGGTGGCCGGCTCCTACACGATCACCGACCGCCGGGCGGTCGACGCGCTGTCGCCGTTCTACGTCTGGACGCCGGACTACGCCGAGAAGCGCCTGGCGTGGAAGCGCCGGCATCCGCTGCACGTCCTGCTCCTGCGCACCTACCGCATCCCGCGCCCGGTGACGGTCAAGGTGCGCGACGAGTACGGCGGCTGCCGCTCATGGCTCGAGCTCCATCGCGACCTGCCCTTCGAGGGCACGCCGGTCCTCTCCGACGAGGAGTTCGACCGCGCGTCGGAGGAGATCGCCGCCATCGCCGAGACCAGCGGCGCCCCGGCCTATGCCTGACGGCGAGCGCGTCTCGGGCCATGCCATGGCTCGAGACGCCGTCGGCCACCTTCACCGCCCGCCACGACGCGCGCGACGCCGATGACGCCGCCGCCGTCCTCGCCCAGCTCGAGGCCGCGCGCGAGCGCCTGGAGCCGCTCTTCGGAGCGCGCGCCGCCGTCGGCGAGATGGCGGCGGTCCTCCACGGCTCGACCGCGCAGCTCGACGCCGCACAGCCCTGGCTGCCGCTCTACCGCCGGCTGACGGCGCCCGCCGGGCGGCGCTATCTCGCCGGCTGGACGACGGAGACCGAGCTCCACGTCCTCGCGCCCCGCCTGCTGGCGCGCCGCGCCTCGAACGTCGAGGGCTCGCTCGAGCTGCTCATGCTCGCGCCGGCCGCGCTCTTCGCGCGGCGGCTCGTCGGCGCGGCCAACCCGGGGCTCCCGCCGCCGTTCGGGATCCGCTCCTTCCGCCGCTACCTGCGCTGGGCGTGGCTCGTCGAGGGAGCGGCGCAGTACTTCTCCGGCCAGGGCGCCCACGTGCGCCCGGCCGTCACCCGGCGGATGCGCGAGGGCCCCGCTCCGGCGTTCCCGCCCGCGGTCGGCGACGCGGCACTGCTG
>JALYMV010000026.1 GCA_030773575.1 Actinomycetota bacterium | reverse complement strand
GGGATCGGCCGGGGGGGCCTGGGAGCCCTCGAGCCGCAGCACGATCCGCTCGGCCGAGGTCTCCGCCACGGTGAGCCGCAGCGTCTCGCCCGCCCGCACCTCCGCTGGCACCGTCGCCTTGAGCAGCGCGCCGGCCAGCACGAGCGACGCGGCGGTCCCCTCCCCGCGCGATGCCACGCGCGCGACGACCGACATGCCGGGCCGCAGGACGAGGTCCGGGAGCTGGAGGCGCAGCAGCGCGACGTCGAGCGAGACCGGGTGCACTACAGGAAGTCTGCCCGACGGCCGATGTAGGGACGACATGGACCGTGGCCTCTACATCGCCGCCTCCGGCATGCTCGCCGAGCAGGTGCGCCAGGAACAGATCGCCAACGACCTCGCCAACGCCTCGACACCGGGCTACAAGTCCGACCGCACCGCGCAGCGCGACTTCAACGAGATGCTGCTCGCCAACAGCGTCACCGGGCAGGCGATCGGCGGGCAGGGCACCGCGGTCGAGGTGGACCGCATCGTCACCGACTGGACGCCCCAGCCCTCGCGCGACACGGGCGAGCCCCTCGACTTCGCCGTCGCCGGCAACGGCTTCTTCGCCGTGCAGACCGATCAGGGCGTGCGCTACACGCGCAACGGCCAGTTCACCGTCTCCCCGCAGGGCACGCTGGTGACCGCCGGCGGCGACGAGGTGCTCGGCCGCAACGGCGCGCCGATCCGCGTCGGCGCCGAGGGCCGGGTGGACCCCCGCCGCCTGCAGGTCATCAACCTCGCCAACCCGCAGAAGGCGGGCGACTCGCTCGTCGCGGGGAACCCGGGCGGCGGCGGTGCCGTCGGCCAGGTGCGCGCCGGGGCGCTGGAGGGCTCGGGCGCCGACCCGGCCCGCTCCATGGTGGACATGATCTCCTCGCTGCGCGCCTTCGAGGCGGGCCAGAAGGTCATCACCACGATCGACGAGACGCTGCAGAAGGCGTCGAACCAGGTGGGAACCATCTCCTAAAGCTTTCGGCTCGTTTGCCGATCAGTCCGTAGGAACAACGAGCTCGAAGGCTGGACTGCCATGCAGAGGCCAGAGCTCCCGACTTAGAGGGTCTGCATGCTGGAAGGACTTCATTCGGCGGCCGCGGGCATGGCGGCGCAGCAGGAGCGCATCGGCGCGGTCTCCAACGACCTCGCCAACGTCTCGACGAACGGCTACAAGCACGTTCGCGTCGGGTTCCGCGATCTCATGTACCAGCAGGCCGGCCGCCCCGCCGCCGGGACCGTGCGCACCGGCACCGGCGCCGCCGCCGTCGACGCCGGCCGCGCGATGAGCCAGGGCTCGCTCAAGCGCACCGACCAGCCGCTCGACGTCGCGATCCAGGGCGAGGGCTTCCTCCGCGTCCGTCTCCCCGACGGCCGCCAGGCGCTCACCCGCGACGGCGCGCTGCACCTCGACGGCCGGGGCCGCCTCACCACCTCCACCGGCGGGCTCGTGCAGCCGGAGATCCGCGTCGCGCGCGGCGTGACGACCGAGCAGGTCTCGATCGCCCGCGACGGCACGATCACCGCCGCCGGCGAGGAGGTCGGCCGGCTCGAGCTCGTGACGGTGCGGGCGCCGCAGGCGCTGACCTCCGTGGGCGACAACGCCTTCGTCGCCTCGGGCGCGTCCGGCGCGCCCGTCCGCGCCCCGCAGGCCACCACCCTCGAGGCCGGCGCGCTCGAGGCCTCGAACGTCGACATGTCCGACGCGATGGTCGAGCTCATCGACGCGCAGCGGTCCTACCAGCTGGCCTCCAAGGCGATCGAGACCGCCGACCAGATGATGGGCATCGCCAACCAGGTGAAGCGATGAACCCGCTCGACGCCCTGCCCTCCATCCCGACCAGCGCGCTGCCGGCCGACGTGCGCCAGGGCAGCCGCGAGGACGAGAAGGCCTACAAGGCGGCGCTCGGGTTCGAGCGCATGCTGCTGCAGACCGTCGTGAAGGACATGACGAAGTCCGGCGGCCTCGACGACTCGCCCTACGCCTCGGCGATCGAGGACTCCTTCTCCGACGCGCTCGTCGCCGGCGGCGGGATCGGCCTCGGCGAGGACCTCTACCACGCCCTGCGCCCCGAGCACGCGGAGAAGAGCCGATGAGCCCCATGGTCCTCGAGGCCGAGCTGCTCGCCCACCTCGACCAGCAGATCGCCTCCGCTCGCCGCCTGCTGGCCCTCGTGCTCGAGCAGGGCACGTCGATCCGCGCCCGCGACGTCGACGCCGTGCTGGCCCGCCTCACCGACATCCAGACGGAGATGGGCCGCCGCGGCGCGCTCGAGACGGAGCGAGCCGGGCTGCTCCAGCGCGCCGGGATGGCCATCGGCGTCCCCGCCAGCCAGGTCACGCTCGAGCGCATCTGCGGCGTCATCACGCCCGACGGCGGTCGCGCCGCAGTCGAGCGCTCCGCCGAGCTGCGCGGCCTGCTCGCCGAGATCGCCCGCGAGCACGGCATCAACCGCGCCCTCATGCGCCAGGAGCTCGCCTTCCTCGCCCACCTCACGCGGCTCATCGGCCACGAGCCCGAGCCGGGCTACCGCCCGCCGGGCACCGGCGACGCCGCCACCGCGCCGCCCCGCGCCGCCGGCGGCCCCGCCCAGCCGCGCCACGTCGTCAACTTCCAGGCCTAGCCCGTGTCCGTCTCCTCCTTCTACGGCCTCCAGACCTCCCTGCGCGGGCTCCTCGCCCAGCAGCGCTCGATCGACGTCACCGGCCACAACATCGCCAACGCCTCGACCCGCGGCTACTCCCGACAGGAGGCCACGCTGGCCGCCTCGGCGGCCCTCACGCTGCCGGCCGCCACGCAGAACGGGGCCGGCGCCCACCTCGGCTCGGGCGTCGACGTGCAGTCCTACCGGCGTGTGCGCGACACCTTCCTGGACCTCCAGTACCGCGCGCAGGCCACCAGCCTGGGCGGCAACCGCTCGCGCTCGACGGCGCTCGATCGCGCCGAGCTCGCGCTCGCGGAGCCCTCCGACAACGGCATCAACACGCAGCTCGCCCGCTTCTGGAACGCCTGGTCGGACGTCGCCAACCACCCCGAGTCCCCCGCCGCGCGCCAGACGCTGGTCTCGCAGGCCGGCGCGCTGGTCAACTCCTTCGCGACGGTCGACAGCCACCTGGCGACCGTCCGCGCGCAGGCCGAGGACGAGTACGCCGCCCTCACCGGCCCTGGCGGCGACGTCGAGGCGATCGCCCGTGAGCTCGCCGAGCTCAACGGGACGATCGGGCGCTTCATGTCCGCCGGCGACACGCCCAACGACCTGCTCGACCGCCGCGACCTCCTGCTCGACAAGCTCTCCGAGCTCGGCCAGGTCTCCGTCTCCGAGAGCGCCACGCCCGGCTCGGTCGTCGTGTCCTTCGGCGGCGCCGCCGAGCCCCTCGTCACCGGGGAGGCCGTCACCTGGCCGCAGGAGCTCACCGATCCCGGCGGCCGCCTCGGCGCGCTGAAGAAGCTCGGCGGCCCGACGGGCGAGATCGAGAGCTACCGGGCCCAGCTCGGCGCCGTGGCGGCCGGACTCGCCGACTCCGTCAACGCCCTGCATCAGACGGGCTCGAACGGCACGGCGGGCCCGTTCTTCTCCTACACCCCGGGCGCCGCCGCGTCGACCCTCGCCGTCGCGGTCGCCCCCGCCGGCGTCGCGAGCACGACCGGCACGGCCGCCGGCGCCAACGACCTGGCCCGCGCGATCGCGGCGCTGCGCGGCGGGGCCGCCGACTCGAGCTACAAGTCCTTCATCGCCCGCGTCGGCACCGACGTCCGGGAGGCCAAGCGCCTCGAGGCGAACTCCGAGGTGCTCGAGCGCGCGGTCGACGACCGCCGCCAGAGCGTCGCCGGCGTCGCGATGGACGAGGAGATGACCAACCTCGTGCGCTTCCAGCGCGCCTACCAGGCCTCGGCCCGCGCCATGTCGACGATGGACGAGATGCTCGACGTCCTCATCAACCGCACCGGCCGGGTCGGCCTGTAGGAGATCGCGATGAGCACGCGAATCACCAACACCATGGTCGCCCGCAACGTGCTGGCCGATCTCAACGCGACCTACGACCGGCTCGACCGGACCCGGGCCAAGGCCTCCTCCGGCAAGGAGATCACACGGCCGTCGGACAACCCGTACGCCACCGCCCGCGCGCTCGGCATGCGCGAGTCGCTCGAGGGGACCCGCCAGAACCAGCGCAACGTGCAGGACGCCGCAGGCTGGCAGGCCGCCACCGAGCAGGCGCTCGCGCAGATGACCGACGTCGTCCAGCGCGCCCGCGACCTGACGGTGCAGGGCGCCACCGACACCGCGAGCCCGACCGCGCGCGCGGCCATCGCGGCCGAGATCGACGAGCTCGTCGAGGAGCTCAAGGAGCACGGCAACGCCACCTACGCCGGGCGCTACGTCTTCGGCGGCACCCTGACGACCCAGCCGCCCTACGCGACCGGCGCCGTCGACGCCTACGGCGGCGACACGCAGACGATCGCCCGCGAGATCGGGCCGGGGGTCGCGATCACCATCAACCTCACGGGCGACCGGGTGCTCGGCTCCGGCGGTGGCGACAACAAGCTGCTCGCCGTCCTGCGCAACGTCGCGGCCCACCTGCGGGCGGGCGACTCCGCCTCCCTGCGCAACACCGACATCGCCGCGCTGGAGGCCAACCTCGACGCGCTGATGGACGTCCGCGCCGAGAACGGCGCCAAGACGAACCGCCTGGAGTCCGCCCTCGACCGGCTCGCCGAGTACGAGGAGACGACGATCCGCCAGCTCTCGGAGACCGAGGACGCGGACTTCGCGAAGACGATGGTCGAGTACTCCACGCAGCAGGCCGCCTACCAGGCGGCGCTCAAGGCCGGGGCGAACATCGTCCAGGCCTCCCTGATGGACTTCCTCCGATGAAAGGACCCGCTATGACCCAGATCGAGAGCACCCGCTTCGGCACCGTCGAGGTCGAGGCCGACGCCGTCCTCGAGTTCCCGACCGGCCTCATCGGCCTGGGCGGCACCCGCTTCGTCCTCGTCGCGCCGGAGGCCGATTCGGCCTTCGTGTGGCTGCACTCCCTCGAGGACCCCTCCCTCGCCCTGCCGGTCACCCGGCCGTGGAGCTTCTTCCCGGACTACGAGGTCGCCCTCTCCGACGAAGAGACCAGCCGCCTCGGCTTCCCCGAGGGCGTCGAGCCCGACGTCTGGGTGACCGTGCGCGCCACCGACCAGCTCGAGAACTTCAGCGCGAACCTCAAGGCGCCGATCCTCGTCTGCGAGGGCCGTGCGTTCCAGGTCATCAACGAGGTGCCGGACGCCCCCGTGCGCGCCGCCCTCTTCCCCGCCGCGGCCGAAGTCGCCGCCAACTAGCACCAGACACCCACACCGTCCACACGGGCCGAATCCAAGGAGGAACCGCCCATGCTCATCGTCACCCGCCGTGCCGGCGAGAAGGTCATGCTCGGCGACGACATCGTCGTCGAGGTCATGGAGGTCGTCGGCAACACCGTCCGCATCGGCATCTCGGCGCCGCGCTCGCTGCCCGTCTACCGCGAGGAGATCTGGGACGCCGTGCGCGCCGAGAACCGCGCCGCCGCCGCCGCCCCCGCCGCGCTGCCGGCGCCCGCCGCCAAGCCGTAGGCGCCAAGCCGGGTCGCCCCCGTTCGCCCCGCCGGGCGGGGCGGGTAGGGCCCCGGCGTGAGGCTCGGCTTCGCCGTCAAGACCCTCGGGGAGGGCGGCCTTCCCTCCCACGACGCGCGCAAGTGGCAGTCGGGCCCGCACCTGCGCTGGTCGATCGAGGCGCTCCACCGCGTCTTCGACCACCTCGAGCGCGCCGACATCGACATGTACCGGATGACCGCGTCGCTGGCGCCCTACGCGACGCACCCGGAGATCGGGCCGCGCCCGGAGTTCGCCGGCCAGCTCGAGGACTGCCGCGAGGAGCTCGCCGAGCTGGGCGCGCGCGCCACCGCCCGGGGCCTGCGGCTCTCCACCCATCCCGGCCAGTACGTCGTGCTCAACTCCGAGAGCGAGGAGGTCCGCGCGGCCGCCATCCGCGACGTGGAGCTCCAGGCCGAGATCCTCGACGTCATGGGTCAGGGGCCCGAGGCGGTCGTCGTCCTGCACGTCGGCGGGGCGGCGAGCGGCTTCGAGGCGGCGATGGCGCGCTTCGAGGCCGGCGCGGAGCTGCTCTCCGACCGCGCCCGCGACCGGCTCGTGATCGAGAACGACGACCGCACCTTCGGGCTCTGCCACGTCATGGAGCTCCACCGCCGCACTCGGCTCAAGGTGGTCTCCGGACATCCTGCACCACCACTGCAACGACCCCGACGGGATCGGCGACCGCGAGGCGCTCGAGCTGGCTTTGTCGACGTGGCCGCCGGGCGTGCGGCCGAAGATCCATTACTCGACGCCCAAGACCGCCATGGAGGAGCGGCGCAGGAAGGTCGGCCGCCGCGTCGAGCGCTCGTGGGTCCTCCCCCAGCTGCGCGCGCACGCCGACGTGATCGACCCGATCGGCTTCGAGCACTTCCTGCGCGAGACCGCCGCCGGCCTCGAGTTCGACGTGATGCTCGAGGCCAAGGCCAAGGACCTCGCCCTCCTGCGGCTGCGCGAGCAGCTACTTGGGCGCGGGGTGGACCTCAGGCCAGGCTCCACAGCTCGCCGCCCGCTACCCGCCGCGGCCTGACGCGCCACTCGAGCGCGAGGCGCCAGAGCTCGGCGGGCGCCCGCGGGCCCGGCAGATCGCAGACCGCCGCCACCTCGGGTGTCGCCATCGTGCCGAAGCGCCGCAGCGCCTCGTCCGGGC
>JALYMV010000025.1 GCA_030773575.1 Actinomycetota bacterium | reverse complement strand
CTCGAGCGCCGCGCGCCCGTCACGGCGACGGTCACCGCCGAGGCGCGCGACGCGGCGGGCAACGTCGCCGTGATTCGGCTCGCCGCGCTGCTGCGCCTCCCTCAGACGGGCAGGTTGTCGAGCGAGCGCCAGAGGTAGAGCGAGGCGCGCGTGCGGTGGGGCCGCCATCCCTCGGCGAGCGCGGCCAGCTCCGCGGGGGCCGGGGGCCGCTCGAGCCCGTAGACCCGCTGGACCGCGTTGCGCACCCCGAGGTCGCCGACGGGGAGGACGTCGGGCCGGTGCAACGTGAACATCAGGAACATGTGGGCGGTCCACACGCCGACCCCCTTGACCGCCGTGAGCTCGGCGATGACCTCGTCGTCGGGCAGCTCGGCGAGGCGGTCGAGCTCCAGCCGGCCGTCGATGACGTGCTCGGCGAGCGACCGCAGGTAAGCGACCTTCGCGCGCGAGAACCCGGCCGCCGCCCGGAGCTCCTCCGGATCGTCGGCGAGGATCTCCTCCGGCGTCGGCGTGCGGCCGCCGAAGCGCGCGGCGAGCCGGCGATAGATCGCCGCGGCCGCCTTGACGGAGAGCTGCTGGCCGGCGATCGACCTTACGAGCGCGCCGTAGAGCTCGGGCGGCCGGCCCCGCGAGTCCTCCTCGACGGGCAGCGGCCCGCCGTACTCGTTGATCAGCCGCGCCATTACCGGGTCCGCTCGGCGCAGGTGGGCGTCGGCGGGGTGCATGGGGTGGGACCTTAGGCGCCTCACATCAACCCCGCCTGCCGAGGTCGATGTGTCGCACGCCGCCGTTGCCGGCGCGCAGCGCCGCAGCTCAGCCGTCCGCGTTGATCCGCGCCACGAGCTCCCCGAGCACGCGCTCGGCGTCGTCGTTGGCGATCTGGCAGGTGCCGGCCGCGTCGTGGCCGCCGCCGCCGTACTCGAGCATCAGGGAGCCGACGTCGGTCCTGCTCGAGCGGTCGATGATCGACTTGCCGGTCGCGAGGACCGTGTTCTGCTTCTTGAGGCCCCAGAGGACGTGGATCGACATGTTGCACTCGGGGAAGAGCGCGTAGAGCGTGAAGCGGTTGGTCGGATGGATGACCTCCTCGTCACGGAGGTCGAGCACCACGACGTTGCCGTGGACGACGGCGCAGCGGCGGATCTGCTCCTCGGCGGCCGCGGCGTGCGCGTGGTAGAGCTCGACGCGCTCGGCGACGTCCGGCGTGGCCAGGAGCTCCTCCACCGTCATCGACGTGCAGTGGTCGATGAGCTGCATCATCAGCTGGTAGTTGGAGATGCGGAACTCGCGGAAGCGGCCGAGGCCCGTCCGCGGGTCCATCAGGAAGTTGAGCAGGACCCAGCCGTCCGGACGGAGGATCTCCTCGAGCGAGAAGCCCGCGGAGTCGGCCTTGTCGACCGCCGCCATGAGCTCCTCGGAGATCGTCGGGAAGGCCTGCGCCCCGCCGAAGTGGTCGTAGACGACCCGCGCCGCCGAGAGCGCCTCGGGGTCGATGACATGGTTCTCGGGATCGCCGCCGACGCGCACCGTCTCGGAGGCGTGATGGTCGAAGGCCAGGTGGACGTCGGGCTGGTAGGGCAGATTGGTGGTGATGTCGCACTTGGCGAGCGGTACGAGCCCGTCCTGGACGTCCTTGGGGTGGACGAACTTGACGTCGTCGAGGATGTCGAGGTGCTTGAGCAGCGCGGCACACACGAGGCCGTCGAAGTCGCTGCGGGTCACGAGCCGGTAGCGCTCAGCCAGTTGCGGGGTCATGCCCGCGTGATCGGCAGTTGCGCCCGGAGGCTTGAAGGGCGGCCCTACACCTGCCCCTCGGCCACCCCCGGGACGTCGGGCGGGTCGACGTAGCTCGGCGTGACCTCCTCGGGCGTAGCCGTGGGGACGCCCGTGTTGGTCGAGTAGGCCGGCTGGATCCTCATGTCGGGCCGGAAGGAGTGCACGGCCTGCGCGACCGCGATCGCCGACTCCGCGAAGCCCGTGGCGATCAGCTTGAGCTTGCCGTCGAAGGTGGTGATGTCCCCGCAGGCCCACACGCCTTCGAGGTTCGTCCTCATCAGCGGGTCGACGACGATCGCCCCCTTGAGCAGCTCGAAGCCCCATTCCTTGAGCGGCCCGAGCTTCGTGGAGAAGCCGAGCTGGAGCAGGACGGCGTCGCACTCCAGGCGCTCGGGCGAGGCCGACTCGTCGTCCGGGTGATGGAGTTCGACGGCGTCGATCTTGCCGTTGCCGTGGACCGCCCGGATCACGGCCGGGATCCGCAGGTCCACGCGCCCCGCCTCGGCGGCCTCCTGGACCTCGGCGACCGTCGCCTCGTGGGCGCGGAAGCCCTTGCGCCGGTGCACGAGCGTGATCCTGCCCGCCGTGTCGAGCAGGTTGACCACCCAGTCGAAGGCCGAGTCGCCGCCGCCGACGATGACGACGTGCTTGCCCTCGAACTCGGACTTCTCGCTGACCAGATAGTGGGCGCCGCGGCCCTCCCACGGCTCCATGTCGACGTCGGAGACCGGCAGCTTCTTGGGCTCGAACGCCCCGTGGCCCCCCGCGACGATCACCGTGCGCGACCGCAGCTGCCCGCGGTCGGTCTCGAGCACGACGATCCGGCGCGACGGGTCCTCCGAGTCGGGCTCGTAGCCGATGGCGTGGGCGGTCGTCTCGAGGTGGACGGGGACGTCGAACTGCTCGAGCGCCTGCTCGCGCAGCGACGCGACGAGGTCCTTGGCGAGGACCCGCGGGAGCCCCGGGACATCGAAGATCCACTTCTCCGGATAGAGCGTCGTGAGCTGGCCGCCGATGTCGGGCAGCGAGTCGACGATCCGGCAGGACGCCTGGCGCATCCCCGCCCAGAAGGCCGCCGACAGGCCGACCGGGCCGGCGCCGATGATGGTCAGGTCGCGGATCTCCGTGGAGTCCGTCGCGGGCTTCAATGAGGTCATAGGGGGAGCGGAAGGGAGTCGGTGAGGGGAGTGCCGTCGAGGGCGTTGAGCGCGCGCTCGACCGAGGTCGACACGCAGGTGAAGGTCGGGGTGTCGCGCTTGGTGTAGGCGGAGGCCTCCGTCGTGCGCAGGCGCTGCACGAGGTCGAGGAAGTCGGCGGGCTCGTCCGTCTCGAAGGCGACGACGAACTCCTGGTCGTCGAGACCGAACGAGTAGCTCGTGTTGAGGTCGATCTGGGGGTACTCGCGGCCGACCGCGATGTGCTCCTGCATGATCTTCCACCGCTCGTCGGGCGCCATCCGGTACCACTCGCGCGTCTTGACGAAGGGGTAGACGAAGAGGTACTTCGCGTGGGCGGGGCGGACCTCGAGGCGCGACTCGTCGGAGTACTCCGACGGCTTGGTCAGCGCCAGGTAGGAGTACGGCGTCTCGCACCACTTCATCAGGCCCGACTGCGCGAGGACGACGTGGAACTCGTGGATGCGCTCGAGGTTGGTGGCCTGCGAGAGCAGCATCATGTCCGTGTCGCCGCGGGTGCCGACCGTCGAGAACGCGCGCAGCAGGCGGTCGGAGGCGAAGTCCTCGCAGGCGGCCAGGAACTCGCGCTTGTGCTCGGCGCGCTCCTCCGCCTCGAGCCGCCGCCAGGCGGGGTCGACCTTGAGGAACGTGTACTTGACGAAGTGGCGCTCGCGCATGTGGCCGACAGGATACGGGGGCGCCCCGCGCTCACGGGAGCAGCGCGGAGCGGCGTCGCGCGGCCATGCCGCGCGGCGTGGCGAGGCGCTCGAGCACGAGCGCGGTGTCGGCGATGGCGACGCCGGTGAGGTGGGCGTCGCGGGCCTCGAAGTCGTCGACGATGGCGTCGAGGGCGGCGGCGTAGCCCGCCGCGTCGGCGCGCGCCAGGGCGGCCACGGCGTCCGCGGCGCGGTCG
>JALYMV010000024.1 GCA_030773575.1 Actinomycetota bacterium | reverse complement strand
GGCTGGGAGTTCACCTCCCAGCCCGTCGCCGTCCGTGAGCGAGCCGACCGCACGACGATCGAGCGGATCCGCACCACGCTCGCGCCGGACGGGACCCGCACGGCGGAGCCCGACGTCATCGACCTCGCGCGCCTGACGGCCGCCGGCCTCGAGGCGGAGGGCCGGGCCGCGGGGCTCGCGCCCGAGCCCGCGCGGCGCATCGAGGCGACCGAGGAGCACGTCGGCGCCGAGGTGGTGCTCCTGCGTGGGTGAGCGGCCCCTGCGCGTCTGCGCCCTCTATCCCGACCTGATGAACATCTACGCCGACCGCGGCAACCTCACCGTGCTCGAGAAGCGCTGCGCGTGGCGCGGCATCGGCTTCGAGCTGCGCGGCGCCGGCCTCGGCGCCCCGCTCGACCCCGACGCCCACGACCTCTTCTACATCGGCGGGGGCCAGGACCGCGACCAGGCGCTCTGCGCCCAGGACCTCGCGACGGTCAAGCGCGACGCGCTGCACGCGGCGGCCGCGACGGAGAAGGTCGTGCTCGCGGTCTGCGGCGGCTACCAGCTTCTGGGCAACGGCTACGAGCTGGCCGGCGAGCGGCTGCCGGGCGTCGGCCTGGTCGACCTCGACACAGTCCGCGAGGACGGCTCGCGGCTGATCGGCAACGTGGCGATCGAGGCGCAGCTGCCCGGTCTCGACGGCCCGCGCGTCCTCGCCGGCTTCGAGAACCACGGCGGCCGGACCCGGCTCGGCCCGGGGCAGCGGCCGCTCGGGCGCGTGCTGCGCGGGCACGGCAACAACGGGGCCGACGGCCAGGAGGGCGTCCGCCGGGGGAACGTGATCGGCACCTATCTCCACGGCCCGCTCCTGCCGAAGAACACGTGGTTCGCCGACTGGCTGATCGCCACCGCGACGGGGCGCCGGCCCGGCGATCTCGCGCCCCTGGCCGATGCGCTGGAAGACGGCGCGCACTCAGCCGCCCGGCGCGCGGCGGGCCTGCCGACCGGCCCGAACGGTTAACCTCCAGACATGACGGAGCCCTCCGCCGCGGTCGAGCTCGAGTTCCGCGACGTCAGCAAGCGGTACCGGGGCGGCTCCGAGCCGGTCATCGAGCACCTCTCCTTCCAGGTCCCCGCCGGCGACATCTGCGTCCTCGTCGGGCCCTCCGGCTGCGGCAAGACCACGGCCATGCGGATGGTCAACCGCATGATCGACATCACCGACGGCGACATCCTGCTCGGCGGGGAGAGCGTCCAGTCGAAATCCCCCGCGCAGCTGCGGCGCACGATCGGGTACGCGATCCAGCAGATCGGCCTGTTCCCGCACCTGACGATCGCCGACAACATCGCGACGGTCCCCAAGCTGCTCGGCTGGGACAAGGACCGCATCCGCGCGCGCGTCGACGAGCTGCTCGAGCTGGTCTCCCTCGACCCCGCCGAGACCCGCGACCGCTATCCCGCCCAGCTCTCGGGCGGCATGCGCCAGCGCGTCGGCGTCGCGCGGGCGCTCGCGGCCGACCCTCCGCTGATGCTCATGGACGAGCCGTTCGGGGCGATCGACCCGATCAACCGCGAGCGCCTGCAGAACGAGTTCCTGCGCCTGCAGGCCGAGATCCGCAAGACGATCGTCTTCGTCACCCACGACATCGACGAGGCGATCAAGATGGGCGACAAGGTCGCCGTGCTCAAGAAGGGCGGCGTCCTCGCCCAGTACGCCGAGCCGGCAGAGCTGCTCATGGCCCCCGCGGACGAGTTCGTCGAGGACTTCGTCGGCGCCGACCGCGCGCTCAAGCGCCTCGCGCTCCAGCGGGTCCGCGACATCGACCTCTGGAAGGCCGCCACGGTCCAGGTCGGCGACCCGGTCGCGGAGGTCCGCGCCAAGCTCGCCGAGGCCGACATCGCGATCCCCCTGCTCGTCGACGAGCGCCACCACCCGGTCGGCTGGCTGTCGGAGGGCGCGTTCCGGGCCGACCGCGTGCGCCGCGACCTGCGCTCCGCCGCGGTTCCGCTCGTCGAGCTCGACGACATCCTGCGCGACGCGCTGTCGGACCTCCTGGCCTCCGAGACCCAGTACGCGCCGGTGGTCGACGCCCGCGGGGCGGTGACCGGCGTGCTCTCGCTCGAGGTCATCGCCCATCTGCTCCACGACCACAACCTCGCCACGAACGCCCCGACGACGGCGGACCTCGCCGCGGCCTCGTGATCGTCGCGCCCCTCGCCCAGCTCAAGATCCAGGACCCGGCCTCGGGCGAGGCCTCCTGCGTCGCCGAGAACGGCTTCTGCCCCGGCTGGATCGCCGACAACTTCGACCGCTACCTCGGCCCGCTCGGCGAGCACGTCTTCCTCACCGTCGTCTCGGTCGCCATCGGCTTCGCCATCGCGCTCGCGCTCGCCCTGCTGGCCCACCGGCGGCGCTGGCTGACCGGTCCGATCATCACCTCGACCGGGGTCCTCTACGCGATCCCCTCGGTGGCCGCCTTCTTCCTGCTGCAGCCGATCACCGGCCTCGGCAACACGACCGCGATCGTCGCGCTCGTCTCCTACACGCTGCTCATCATCTTCCGCAACATCACCGACGGGCTGCGCAACGTGCCGGCCGAGATCGTCGACGCGGCGCGCGGGCAGGGGCTCACCGACCGCCAGATCCTCCGGCGCGTGGAGCTGCCGCTGGCCGTCCCGGAGATCCTCGCGGGGCTGCGCATCGCGTTCTCCACGACGGTCGGCCTCGCGACGCTCGCGGTGTTCGCCGGCGGCGGCGGGCTGGGGTCGGAGATCCTCACCGACCGCTTCTTCAAGTCCAACGTCGTGGTGGCGGGCGGGCTCGCCGTCCTGCTGGCGGCGGCGTTCGACCTCGTCCTGCTCGCGATCCAGCGGGCCGTGACGGGCTGGCAGCGGGCGGCGCCGGCATGAGCGCACCCCTCGCCTTCCTCGGCGACTTCGGCGGCGCCGTCGAGTTCATCTTCGAGGAGCGCGAGTCGGTCTCGGGCGGCGTGCAGATCGGCGGCCCGGCCGAGCTGCTCGGCTTCGGGCTCACCCACATGTGGATATCGGTGGCAGCGGTGGTGATCGCCCTGGCCATCGCGGTGCCGATCGGCCTCTTCCTCGGCCACAAGGGCCGAGGCGAGTTCCTCGCCATCTCGACCTCGAACGTCGGCCGTGCGGTCCCCTCGCTGGCGCTGCTGGCGTTCTTCATCGCCTTCGTGGGCGTCGGGCCGACCAACGTGATCCTCGTGCTGGTCCTGCTCGCGATCCCGCCCATCCTCACCAACACCTACGTCGGCGTCCGCCAGGTCGATCGCGACACGGTCGACGCGGCGCGCGGGATGGGCATGACGGGCGCCGAGATCGTCCGCAAGGTCCGCTTCCCCCTCGCCCTCCCGCTCATCTTCGGCGGGATCCGGACCGCGAGCGTCAACGTGGTCGCGACGGCGACCATCGCGCCGCTGGCCAACGTCCAGACGCTCGGCGAGCCGATCGTCACGCCGCAGACCTACGGCTTCCAGGGCCAGCTCGGCGCCGCCATCGTGGTGGCGCTGCTGACCATTCTGGTCGACCTGGGATTCGCCCGCATCCAGCAGATCCTGACTCCCAAGGGCCTCGAGCTGGCCCGCTCCGAGCCGGCCTCCCGCCGGCGCGGAATCCTCGCGTTCAGAAAGGGTTCTCCCGCCATATGAAGCGACTCGCCCGACCCTCCCTCCTGGCGCTCCTGGCGTTGGTCTTCGCGCTCGCACTGTCGGCGTGCGGCGGCGACGAGGAGCCGGCCCCCCAGCAGGCCGGCGGCCAGGACCAGCCCGCCGCCCCGACGCAGCTCAAGTCGGATCCGGCCAACGCCCAGAAGGGCACGATCACCGTCGGATCGAAGAACTTCACCGAGCAGTACGTGCTCGGCGAGATCTACGCGCAGACCCTCGAGGCGCTCGGCTTCAAGGTCAAGAAGCGGCTCAACCTCGGCTCGGAGCAGATCGCGTACAAGGCGCTCAAGGCGGGGCAGATCGACGCGTACCCGGAGTACACGGGGACGGCGCTGACGTCGTTCTTCGACGTGAAGATCGACGACGTGCCGCGCGACCCCGACCAGGCCTACGAGCAGGCGAAGGCCGAGTACGCCAAGGAGAACATCACGGCGCTGCCGCGCACGCCCTTCGAGAACACCTACCGGATCAGCTCGACGATCGAGACGGCCGGGAAGCTCGGCAACCCCAAGACGCTCTCCGAGCTCGTCCCGAAGACGTCCGCCCTGTCGATCTCCGGCTTCCCGGAGTGCCGCCAGCGCACGGACTGCCTGCTCGGCTTCAAGCAGGTCTACGACTACAAGGGCAAGTTCGTCTCCAGCGAGGGCAAGTTCAACGACCTCGACAAGGGCACCTCCGACCTGACCTTCGCGTTCTCCACCGACCCCCAGCTCGCCCTGACCGACAAGTACGTCGGCTACGACGACGACAAGAAGCTGTTCCCGCCGTACAACATCTCGTTCGGCGTGCGCAACGAGACGCTCGAGAAGATCGGCCCGGAGGCCCGGGAGGCGATCCTGACGGTGCAGAAGGGGCTCACCGAGGAGGCCATGCGCGAGCTCAACCGCCGCGTCGAGCTCGAGAAGCAGAAGCCCGAGGAGGTCGCGGCGGCGTACCTGCGCGAGTCGGGCTTCATCCAGTAGACCGATCGGGGCTTCCTGCCCGGGGCGGCGGCCCGCCGCCCCGGGAGGGTGTTCCGTCGGCGCCGCCGAATGCGGCATCATGGCCGGCGCATGAGCGCTCGGCTGCTCTCGATCCTGCTGGCGATCGTGTTGGCACTGGCGGGCGCCGCGGGGTGCGGCGGCTCCGACCCGGCCCCCGTCGAGGAGTCGGGCAACGACCTCGGCCCGCGGGTGATCGAAGCGGACCCCGCGAACCGGCGAAAGTCGATCACGATCGGCTCCAAGAGCTTCACGGAGTCGATCATCCTGGCCAACATCTACGGCCAGGCGCTCGCGAAGGCCGGCTACGGCGTCCGCTACGACCTCGAGGTGGGGCGTGAGGACGTCGCGACCAAGGCCATGCGCTCCGGGCGGATCGACGGCTACCCGGAGTACACGGGGACGGCGCTGACCGTCCTGCTCGGCGTCCCGACCGACCAGGTTCCCAAGGAGGAGACGGAGGCCTACGAGGAGGCGCGCCGGCGCTACGCGCAGAAGTACGACTTCGTCGCGCTGCCGCAGACGCCGTTCACGGACTCCAACGCGGTCGGGCTGACCGCCGAGCGCGCGCGGGACCTCGGCAACCCGAAGACGATCTCCGATCTCGCCCGCACCCACAACGGCCGGCTCACGCTCGCCGCCCCGGCCGAGTGCTTCGAGCGCCCGGACTGCGCCCCCGGCCTCGAGCGGGTCTACGGGCTGACCTTCGAGCGGGAGATCCCCATCGACGTCGAGGACCGCCACGAGGTGATCCTCCAGGGCCGCGCGGACCTCACCATCCCGTTCACCACCGACGGCCAGATCGCCGCGAACGACGAGGTGATCCTCGAGGACGACAAGGACCTCTTCCCGCCCTACAACATGACCTTCGTGCTCACGCGGGAGGCGGCCGAGCGCCTCGGGCCGCCCGCCCGGCGGATCATCACGACGGTCCAGCAGGGCCTCACCACGCCGGTCATGCAGGAGCTCAACTCGCGCGTCGACCTCGATGGGCAGAAGCCCGAGGTCGTCGCCCGCCAGTACCTGCAGGCCGAGGGCTTCGTCCGCTGAGCGGCCGCGGGCGCTCAGCGCCCCGTCGAGCCGAAGCCGCCGTCGCCGCGGGCGCTCTCCGCCAGCGCCTCGACCTCCTCGACCTCCGGTGCGGCGACCGCCATCACGACGAGCTGGGCGATCCGCTCGCCGGCCTCGAGCTCGGCGGCGGCGGTGCGGTCCGTGTTGAGCAGCAGCACGCCGACCTCGCCGCGATAGCCCTCGTCGATCAGCCCGGGGGCGTTGACGAGCGCGATCCCGTGGCGGCGTGCCAGGCCGCTGCGGGGGACGACCCAGCCCGCGTGGCCGGGAGGCAGCTCGATGGCGAGGCCGGTGCGGGCGAGCACCCGCTCCCCCGGGGCGAGACGCAGCGGCTCGAGGGCGCGGAGGTCATAGCCGGCGTCGCCGGGATGGGCGCGGGCCGGCAGCCGGGCGTCCGGGTGCAGCCGGCGGACCCGGAGAGTCACGGGGCCGGCGCGGCGGCGGCGAGCGCAAAGCGCTCGTAGCGGGGCGCCAGCATGGCCGGCAGCCGGACGGAGACGCGGGTCCCGCCCGGCGTGTCCTGGCGCTGGAGGTCGCCGGCGAGCTCGTGGAGCTCGTGGAGGACGCCGCCGTCGGAGAACGGGACGAGCAGCTCGGCGTCGACCAGCGTGCGCTCGAAGTCGGCCGCCACGCGAGCGCGCAGGTCGTCGAGCCCCTCGCCGGTGACCGCGGAGACGAGCACGGCGTCCGGGTGGCGGAAGGAGAGCTCGCGGCGGCGCTCGTCGTCGACCGCGTCGGCCTTGTTGAGCACGAGCACGCGCGTCTGCTCCCCGGCGCCGATCCCCTCGAGCACGTCCTCGACGGCGCGCACCATCTCGACGAGCTCCTCCTCGGGCGCGCTGGCGTCGACGACGTGGAGCAGCAGGTCGGCGCGCCGCGTCTCCTCGAGCGTGGCGCCGAACGCGTCGACGAGCTGATGGGGCAGCTTGCGGATGAAGCCGACGGTGTCGGTCACCAGGTAGGTGCGCCCCTCGAGCCGCATCGTGCGGGTGCTCGGGTCGAGCGTGTGGAAGAGCCGGTCGCGCACGCCGACCGACGCCCCAGTGAGCGCGTTGAGCAGCGTCGACTTCCCGGCGTTGGTGTAGCCGGCCAGCGCGACGCTCGGCAGGTGCGCGCGCTCGCGCTCGGCCCGCATGACCGCGCGGGTCGACTTGACGTGCTCGAGCTTGCGGCGCAGGGCGGAGATCCGGTCGCGCGCGAGGCGGCGGTCCGTCTCGATCTGCGACTCGCCGGGGCCGCGGGTGCCGATGCCGCCGCCGAGGCGCTCGAGATGGGTCCACAGCCCCCGCATGCGCGCGAGGTTGTACTCGAGCTGGGCGAGCTCGACCTGGAGCTTGCCCTCGGCCGAGCCGGCGTGGCCGGCGAAGATGTCGAGGATCACCGTCGTGCGGTCGATCACCGGCATCCCGAGCTCCTTCTCGAGGTTGCGCTCCTGGCGAGGCGTGAGCTCGTCGTCGGTGACGACGACGTTGGCGTCGGCGGCGGCGAGCAGCGGCTTGAGCTCTGAGACCTTGCCCGGTCCGAGGTAGAGGTTGGGGTGCGGCTGGTCGCGGTGCTGGACGAGCTCGCCCACCGTCGCGACGCCGGCCGTGCGCAGGAGCTCCTTGAGCTCAGCAAGATCCTCGCCGTCCGGCATGGCGGCGACCGCGAACGCGCGCTGGCGGGCCCGGGCCGGCGGGCCGGACTGATCGGGCGAGGTCTTCGAGGGGCCGATGCGGCCGTTGCGGCTGCGTTCCATTCCCCTCCCATTCTAGGAGCGGCGGGGCGCTTGCCGGTAGTGTGCCGGCGCGTGCTGGAAGGGCTGAGCGACGCCGAGCTCGGCGAGCGCCTGGCCGCCAGGACGCTCGAGCTCATCGACATCCCCTCGGAGTCGCGCGAAGAGGCGGCGCTTGGCGCCCACGTCGCCGGCCTGCTCGGCGTGGGCGTGCTCGAGGACGCCACGGTGCTGACCGGCCCGCCCGGCGCGCGGGTGCTGCTGGCCGGCCACCTCGACACGGTCCCGGCCCAGGGCAACCGCCCGGGATCCATCGCCGACGGCCGCGTGTGCGGGCTCGGCGCGAGCGACATGAAGGGCGCGCTGGCGGTGATGATCGAGCTCGCGCTGGCCGGCGCGCCGTACGGCGTGCTCTTCTTCGCCCGCGAGGAGCTCCCGCACGCCGAGAGCGCCCTCACCCCGCTGCTGGGCCGCCGCCGCCTCGAGGCCGAGCTCGTCCTGATGATGGAGCCGACGGACAACACGATCCACGCTGGCTGCCTGGGCAATCTCAACGCGGACTGGACCTTCCACGGGCGCTCAGGGCACTCCGCCCGGCCCTGGCTCGCCGACAACGCGATCGAGCGCGCCGCCGCCGGGATCTCCGCGCTCGCCGCCCGCGGGCCCGAGGACCACGAGTTCGAGGGCCTGGTCTTCCGCGAGGTGGCCTCGGCGACCCGGATCGCCGGGGGGATCGCCGGCAACGTCATCCCCGACCGCGTCGAGTGCCACCTCAACTTCCGCTCGGCCCCCGGCCGCACGCCGGAGGCGGCCGAGGCGCGCCTCGCCGAGCTGTGCGGCGGCCACGGGGAGCTGCGGATCACCTCCAACGCCCCCGCGGGCCGCGTGCCGCGCGGCAACGCGCTGCTCGACGCGCTGATCGCCGGCGCGGCGCTTGCCGTCGAGCCCAAGCAGGCGTGGACGCCGGTGGCCGAGTTCGCGCTCGCGGGCTACGACGCGGTCAACTTCGGCCCGGGCTCCCCCGCGCAGGCCCACCGCCGCGACGAGTCGGTCGAGGTGGCGGCGCTCGTGCGCTGCGCCCGCGTGCTCGACGGCTTCGCACCCGTGGCGGCCGGCGGGTGATCCACCGCTCCGCCGTCCTGGCCGGCCTCAGGACCTACCCGTTCGTCCGGCTGACGGAGGCCAGGCGCGAGCTCGAGGCGCGCGGCGTCGAGGTCATCGACTTCGGGATCGGCGAGCCGCGCGAGGAGACGCCCGCCTTCATCCGCGAGGCGCTCGCCGCGGGCGTCGAGGCCCGCTCGACCTATCCGCTGGCCGAGGGGCTCCCCGAGCTGCGCGCGGCGATCGCCGGCTGGTGCGGGCGCCGCTACGGCGTCGCGCTCGACGCGGACTCCGAGATCATCCCCACCCTCGGCTCCAAGGAGGTCATCTTCCACCTCGCCCAGGTGCTCGGCGGCGACATCGTCGCCGTGACCACGCCGGGCTATCCGGTCGCCGCCCGCGGCGCGGTGTTCGCCGGCCGCGACGTCCTCGAGCTGCCGCTGCGCGCGGAGCGCGGGTTCCTCCCCGACCTCGCCGCCGTCCCCGAGTCCACCTGGGCGCGCGTGTCGATCCTCTGGCTCAACCACCCGAACAACCCGACCGCCGCCACGGCACCCCTGTCGCTCTACGAGGAGGCGGCGGCGCTCGCGCGCGAGCACGGCTTCGTCGTCGCCTCCGACGAGGCCTACTCCGAGCTCTACTTCGGCTCCGAGCCGCCCGTCTCGGCGCTCCAGGTCGCCGACCGGGCTCACGTCTGCGTCCTCAACACGCTGTCGAAGCGCTCCTCCATGCCCGGCTACCGGTCGGGGTTCGTCGCAGGCGACCCGGAGATCGTCGCGGCGCTCAAGCGCTATCGCCCGAATGTCGGCGTCGCGCCACAGACCTTCGTCCAGCGCGCCGCGGTGGCGGCCTGGGGCGACGAGGCCCACGTCGAGGAGGTCCGCGCGCTCTACCGCGCCAAGCGCGACGTCCTGCTCCCCGCGCTCGAGGCCGCCGGGCTGCGCCATGCCGGCGGCGACGCCACCTTCTTCCTCTGGCTGGCCGGCGCCGAGGAGGCCGCCGCCGAGCTGCTCGAGGAGGGGCTCGTGCTCGCCCCGGGCTCGTTCTTCGGCGACGGCGGCGCGGGCTACGCGCGCCTGGCGCTCGTCCCGACGCTCGCGGAGTGCGAGCGCGCGGCCGGGCTGATCAGTCGTTGGCGTGCAGGGCGGCGTTGAGGCCGCTCCAGCTGCCGCTGCGCGCGAGCGCGGCCACCGCCCCCGTCTGCGAGTCGCGCCGGAAGAGCAGCCCGCTCGCGCCCGAGAGCTCGAGCGCCTTGACGACCTCGCCGTCCGGCGTCGCCACGCGGGTGCCCGCCGTCACGTAGAGCCCCGCCTCGACGATGCAGTCGTCGCCGAGCGAGATGCCCAGGCCGGCGTTGGCGCCGAGCAGGCAGCGCTCACCGAGCGAGATGACCTGCGCGCCGCCGCCCGACAGCGTCCCCATGATCGAGGCGCCGCCGCCGATGTCCGAGCCGTCGCCGACCACCACGCCGGCCGAGATCCGGCCCTCGACCATCGACGCGCCGAGCGTGCCCGCGTTGAAGTTCACGAAGCCCTCGTGCATGACCGTTGTGCCCTCGGCGAGATGGGCGCCGAGGCGGACCCGGTCGGCGTCGGCGATCCGGACGCCGGCCGGCACGACGTAGTCCGTCATCCGCGGGAACTTGTCGACGGAGGTCACGTTGAGGTGCACGCCCGCCTCGCGCGCCCGGCGCCGCACGACGGGCAGCTCGACGGGATCGACCGGGCCACGGTCGGTCCAGGCGACGTTGGGCAGGACGCCGAAGATCCCCTCGAGCGAGATGGCGTGCGGGCGCACGAGCCGGTGGGAGAGCAGGTGGAGGCGCAGATAGGCGTCCGCGACGTCGGCGGGCGGCGCGGCGAGGTCGTCGATCACCGTCAGGACGGGCCTGGTACGGACGCCCCGCAGCGGGTCCTCGCGGTCGCCGCCGAGGTTCACGGACTCGCCTTCCGAGCCGCCGAGGCCGAGCCGCGGCTCGGGATACAGGACATCGAGCGTATGCCCGTCCGCGGTCACGGTGGCCAGGCCGGTGCCCCAGGCGCCGGTGATCGTCGTCTCGATCATGTGAGCGCTAGACGGTATCCGCCAGCCGCGCGAGCAGCTCCTCGCTGAGGTCCCCTCGGTAGACGGGCTCGGCCCAGCCCGTGAGGTCGACGTGGAGGTCCTCCCCCACGTCGACGGTCAGCTCGCCGCCGTCGAGCACCACGGTGACCGGCGAGTCCCCGCCCCGCAGCACGTGGGCGACGGCCGCGCCGCACGCGCCCGTCCCCGACGACATCGTCTCCCCCACGCCGCGCTCGAAGATCCGGGCGCGGATGGCGCCAGGCGCGAGCTCGGTCCAGAAGGAGACGTTCGTGCGCTGCGGGAACAGCGGCGCGTGCTCGATCTCGCGCCCGATCTCCGGCAGGTCGAGGCCGTCGAGCTCCTCGCGGTCCCCGATCCGGATCGCGCACTGCGGGTTGCCGATCGAGACGTGCTGGAAGCGCCAGTCGCGCCGGGCCGCCGCGACGACCCCGTGGCCCTCCGGGCCGCCGGACGGGTAGGCCGGCGAGCGCAGCACTGCGCGGCCCATGTCGACGCGGCAGGTGGTCGGGCCGGTGATCGTCGGGCGGATCTCCCCGGCGGCCGTCTGGATGGAGAAGGTGGTGGCGTCCGTCCAGCCCGTCCGGCGCAGGTAGAGGATCGCCTCGCGCGCCCCGTTGCCCGACAGCTCGGCCTCCGAGCCGTCGGGGTTGAAGATCCGCAGCCGCGCGACGTAGCCGGGCTCGTCGGGCGTGGCGAGCTCGAGGATGCCGTCGCCGCCGGGGCCGAGATGCGGGGAGCACAGGAGCCGGACACGGGCGGGCGTGAGCGCGACGGGCAGCCGCTCGCGCTCGACGATCAGGTAGTCGTTGCCCAGCGCCTGCCACTTCTCGAATCTCATGCGCCCATCATGCCCGCGATCTCCGCCGCGGCCGCGGCCGGTTCGCGGTCCGTGAGGTCGACCAGGCGGACGTCGGGCAGCTTGCGCATCCAGGTGAGCTGGCGGCGGGCGTAGGCGCGGGTGCGGCGCTTCATCGCCTCGACGTCGCCGAGGAGGAGCTCCTCGAAGCCGAGCGCCTTGCGGACGGTCGCCGAGGCGCCCGCCTCGACCGCACGCCGAACCTCGTCGGCCGCGCCGGCGGCGACCATGGCGTCCACGCGTGCCTCGATCCGCACGGCGAGCGCGGCCCGATCCATCACCAGGCCGGCCAGCAGCGTCGGGTGGCGGGTCTCGCGGGTCCAGAGCTGCGCGCCGGCGGGCGGCAGCGCGCCCGCGTCGAGGAGCTCGTGGGCGCGGACGATTCGCTGCCGGTCGGTCGGCGCGATCCGGCCGGCGGCGGCCGGGTCGCGGTCGGCGAGGTGTGCATGAAGCGCGGCGGGGCCGTCGCGCTCGAGCTCGGCGAGCCGGCGCTCCCGCGCCCCGGGCGGCGGGGGCGGGCGCAGG
>JALYMV010000023.1 GCA_030773575.1 Actinomycetota bacterium | reverse complement strand
TCGCCGAGGAGCTCGGCGGCCTCTTGCCGGGCAAGCTCCACGCCGCCGACCTGGCGGCCGACGCGCTGCACTCGGCGCTCGGCGCGGCGGTGCGGGCCGACGGCGGGCTCGAGCCCGACCCCGGGCGCACGCTCGTCGCCATGAGCGGCGGGGTGGACTCGGCGGTCGCCGCGCTGCTCGTCGCGCGATCGGGACGCGAGGCGGTCGCGGTGACCCTCGAGCTGTGGCGCGACCCCGAGAACGACGCCGACGCCTCCTGCTGCAGCGCGACCGCCGTGCGCGCCGCGCGGGCGGTCGCCCACGGGATGGGGCTGCCCCATTTCACCCTCGACCTGCGCGAGGAGTTCCGCGCCGGGGTGGTCGATCCGTGGCTCGCCGATCACGCGGCGGGGGAGACCCCGAACCCCTGCGTGCGCTGCAACGGCCACGTCCGCCTCGACGCCATGCTCGACCTCGCCGCCACCCTGGGCGCCGCCGACCTCGCCACGGGCCACTACGCGCGCACGACCGACGACGGCCTCCTGCGCGCCGCCGCCGACCCGGCGAAGGACCAGACCTACATGCTCGCCGCGCTCGACCCCGCCTCAGTCGCCCGGATGCGCTTCCCGCTCGGCGAGCTCACCAAGCCGGAGGTCCGCGCGCTCGCCGCGGAGGCGGAGTTGCCCGTCGCCGCGAAGGCCGACTCCCAGGACCTCTGCTTCCTGGCCGGCACGGGCCGCGCGGCGTTCCTGGCCCGCCACGGCGGGCTGACGGAGCGGCCGGGGGAGATCATCGACGCCGCCGGGACGGTGGTCGGCCGCCACGCCGGCCACCACGGCTACACCGTCGGCCAGCGCAAGGGGATCGGGGTGGCGGGGCGGGAGCCGCTCTACGTCCTGGCCACGGACGCGCGCGCCAACACGGTCACCGTCGGCACCCGCGCCCAGCTCGCCACGCACCGGGTCCGGGTCCGCGGCGCGCGGCTGCACCGGCCGGCCGGGGAGGTGGACGCGGTGAAGCTCCGCTACCGGTCGCGCGCCGTGCCGTGCCGTGTGGCGGGCGACGGCCCGGACCTCGAGCTCGAGCTGCTCGAGCCGGTCGACGGCGCCGCGCCGGGCCAGACGGCCTGCCTGCTGCGCGGCGACGCGATCCTGGGCTGGGGCACCATCACCCAAGAGGGCGAAGCCCGGTCAAGGGCCGGCACGGATGCCGGCATTGTCATCATGGGCGGGTCCGGATGACCCGCCTCGCACCCCAGACTTCAGACCAAATTCGCGAGCGCTTCCTCGCCTACTACGAGGAGCGCGACCACCGGCGCATCCCCTCCGCGCCGCTCGTGCCGCCGCCGTCGGACACCTCGACGCTGCTGATCATCGCCGGGATGCAGCCCTTCAAGCCCTACTTCCTGGGCCAGGAGGCGCCGCCGCACATCCGGATGGTCTCCTGTCAGAAGGTCTTCCGCACGCCGGACATCGACAACGTGGGGACGACCGCGCGCCACCTGACGTTCTTCGAGATGCTCGGCAACTTCTCCGTCGGCGACTACTTCAAGGCGGGCGCGGTGGAGACCGCCTGGGAGCTCTCGCGCGAGGGCTTCGGGCTCGACGCGGACAAGATCTGGATCACCGTCTTCGAGGGCGACGATGAGCTCGGGCTTGGGCCCGACGAGGAGGCGATCGACGCGTGGCTGAGCGTCGGCGTCCCGCGCGAACGGATCGTCCCCTGCCCGCGCTCGGAGAACTTCTGGCAGTCGGGACCGACCGGCCCGTGCGGGCCCTGCTCGGAGCTCTACTACGACCGCGGGATCGAGTACGGCACCGCCGAGGACCTCCCGGGCGGCGAGAACGAGCGCTTCCTGGAGTACTGGAACCTCGTCTTCATGCAGTTCGAGAACCAGGACCCGGTCGTGCCGTCTCTGCGGCCGCTGCCTGCGCGAAACATCGACACGGGCCTGGGCCTCAACCGGCTCGCGTCGATCCTCCAGGACACGCCGAGCGTCTTCGAGACGGACCAGTTCGCGCCGCTCGTCGCGCTGGGGGAGGAGCTCTCGGGCCGCCGCTACGGCGACGACTTCAGGACGGACCGCGCGCTGCGCATCCTCGCCGACCACTCCCGGGGCATGAACTTTCTGCTCGCCGACGGCGTCGTCCCCTCCAACGAGGACCGCGGTTACGTCCTGCGCCGAGTGATGCGCCGGGCGATCATGCAGGGCCGGCGGATCGGCATCGAGCCGGGCTTCCTGCCCCGCTTCCAGACCGTCGTGGCCGAGCTGATGGGCGGCGCCTACCCCGAGCTGCGCGATCGCGACCACGAGGTGGGGACCTGGCTGCGCAACGAGGAGGAGGCGTTCGGCCGCACGCTCGACCAGGGCACGAAGATGCTCGACGACGTGATCGCGCGCGCCAAGGAGAAGGGCGCGGAGGGGATAGGAGCCGACGAGGCCTTCCGGCTGCACGACACCTACGGCTTCCCGTTCGACCTCACGCTCGAGCTGGCCGCCGAGCAGGACCTCGGCGTCGACCAGCAGGGCTTCGAGACGCTGATGGACGACCAGCGCCGCCGGGCGCGGGCGAGTGCCGGGCGCGGCGCGCGCGACGAGTCCCGCGAGGCCGCGCGCGCGTTCGCCGAGGCGGCGGGCTTCGGCACGCAGTTCACGGGCTACGAGACCACGGAGCAGCCGACCGCGGTCGGCGCGGTGCGGCGCGAGAACGGCCGCGTGCTGGCCAAGCTCGTCGAGTCGCCGTTCTACGCGGCGGGCGGCGGGCAGGTCTCGGACTCGGGCGTCGTGGAGTGCGAGTCGGGCGACTGTCTCGCGCGCGTCGCCGAGGTCATCCGGCTGGGTGACGACCAGGCCGTGGTGCTCGAGCTCGAGCAGGGCGAGCTCCACGAGGGCGAGCGCGTGGTCGCGCGCGTCGACGAGGCCGTGCGCCGGGCGACGGAGTGCAACCACACGGCGACCCACCTGCTGCATGCCGCGCTGCGCGAGCGCCTCGGCGACCACGTCCGCCAGGCGGGCTCGGCGGTCGGGCCCGACAAGCTGCGCTTCGACTTCACCCACGGCTCCGCGCTCGATCGCGACGAGCTGCGCCGGGTCGAGGACCGCGTCAATGAGGAGATCCTCGCCGGCCACCGCGTGCGCGCGCTCACCACGACGCTCGAGGAGGCGCGCGCGCTCGGCGCGATGGCGCTGTTCGGCGAGAAGTACGGCGACGTCGTGCGGATGGTCGAGATCGGCGACGGCTCGTGGTCGCGCGAGCTCTGCGGCGGCACTCACGTGCGCTCGACCGCCGAGATCGGCGTCTTCCGGATCCTCTCGGAGACCTCGAGCGCGGCCAACGTTCGGCGCATCGAGGCGGTGACCGGGCCGGTGGCGATCGGGCTGCTGCGCCGCCACGACCGCGAGCTCGTCGAGGCGGCGAGCGTCCTGCGCGCGCCGCCCGACGCGCTCGCCGAGGCGGTCGCCGATCGGGAGCGCAGGCGCAAGGAGCTCGAGAAGCAGCTCAAGGC
>JALYMV010000022.1 GCA_030773575.1 Actinomycetota bacterium | reverse complement strand
GCTCGGGGCGGTCTCGGCCTTCGAGCGCTCGCGGCTGGCCGGGCGCTCCGCGGAGGCCGACCGCAGCGCGCGCCGCTCGGTGACGGTCGGGATCGTCGCGCTCGTCGCCCTCCTGCTCCTGCTCGGCCTGCTCGTCTACTTCGTCGACCGCCTGGTGGTGCGCCCCGTCCGCCGCTTCGGCGTCGCCGTCGAGCACCTGCGCGAGGGCGACCTCGGCGTCCGCGTCCATCAGGCGGGGCCCGCCGAGATCGCCGACCTCGGCGGCGCCATCGACGAGCTCGCGGCGTCGCTCGACGAGAGCCGCCGCCAGGTCGAGGCCTCGAGCGCGGAGCTGCGCCGCCTCAGCGAGCGCAACCTGATGATGCTCGACAGCGTCTTCTCGCAGACGCCGGTCGGGCTCGCGTTCCTCGACGCGGAGCTCCGCTACGTCCGGGTCAACGCCGCGCTCGCCGCGATGTCGGGGAAGCCGGTCGACGCGCACATCGGACGCCCGGCCGACGAGGTGGTCCCCGACCTCTCCGAGCAGATCGGCCCGGCGATGGAGCGCGTCCTCGCCACGGGCCGGCCGGTCTCCGAGCTCGAGGTGACCGGCACCACGGCCGCCGACCCGGGGATGGTCCGCTCGTGGGCGGTCACGCTCTATCCCGTGCGCGAGCAGGGAGAAGTGGCCGGCGTCGGCCTCGTGGTGATCGACATCACGGAGCGCCGGCGCTACGAGGCCGAGCGCGACCGGCTGCTGCAGGCGGAGCGCGACGCCCGCCAGGGCGCCGAGGCGGCCCGGGGGCGCGCGGCGTTCCTCGTCGACGCCGGCGGGCTGCTCGATGCCTCGCTCGAGCTCGAGGACACGGTGCAGAGCCTGGCCCGGCTCTGCGTTCCCCGCATCGCGGACTGGTGCTCGATCAGCCTCGTCGAGAGCGGCGAGCTGAGCAACGCGGCCGTCGCGCACGCCGATCCCGAGCGGATGGAGCTCGCGCGCCGGCTGCAGCAGCGCTACCCGCCCGAGCGCGACGCGGCGTTCGGGGCGGCCGCCGTCGTGCGCACCGGCCGCGCCGAGCACTACGCGGAGATCTCCGACGAGCTGCTGGAGTCCGCGGCCCGCGACCCGGAGCACCGCGACCTCATGCGCGGCCTCGGCATGCGCTCGGCGATCGTCGTGCCGCTCACCGCGCGCGGCCAGGTACTCGGCGCCATCACCCTCGTGTCGGCGGAGAGCGGACGGCGGTACGACCTCGACGACTTCGCGCTGGTCCAGGACCTCGGCGTCCGCGCCGGCCTCGCGCTCGACAACGCGCGCCTGTACCGCGAGCGCTCCGACGTCGCTCGGACGCTGCAGGCGAGCCTCCTGCCCGAGCGCCTGCCGCAGATCCCGGGCATGCAGATCGCCGCGCGCTACGAGCCGCTCGGGGCCTCGACCGACGTGGGCGGTGACTTCTACGACGTCTTCCAGATCACCCAGGACCGCTGGGCGGTGGTGATCGGCGACGTCTGCGGCAAGGGGGCCGAGGCGGCCGCCCTCACCGCGCTCGCGCGCTACACCCTGCGGGCGGTCGCGCCGTCGGGACCCGTCGACGCCCTGCGCCAGCTCAACACCGCGATCCTCCGCCAGCGCGACGACCTGCGCTTCATCACGGTCGTGTACGCGGAGATCGACCTCGCCGCCAACCAGCCACACGTCCGGCTGGCCAGCGGCGGGCATCCGCCGCCGCTGCTCGTGCATCCGATCGGGCCGGGGCAGGTCATCGAGTGCAAGGGCACGCTGATCGGGATCACGCCCGACCCGGCGCTCAGCGAGTGCTCGCTCGAGATGGCCTCGGGCGACACGCTCGCGCTCTACACCGACGGCGTGACGGAGAGCAGCCACGCCGAGCCGCTCGAGCCGGGCGCGCTGCTCGAGACGATCGCCGGCCACCGCTCCGCAGACGCGGTGGCCGACCACCTACAGCGCCTCGCCCGGACGAGGGAGCGCCTGGCGCGCGACGACGTGGCCATCCTCGCGCTGCAGGCCGATTGAGCTACCTGGCCTTCGACGCGGGCCACCTCGCCGGCGTCGGCGGCGACCGGATCGGCCAGTGGGCCCGATGGGGCCACATCCGGGCGTCGGTGTCGGCGGGCGAGCCGCACGTCTACGCGTTCGACGACGTCGCCGAGGCGATCGCCGTCCACGTCCTGCTCGACCGCGGGATCGGGCTGCCGGCCATCCGCCGGGCGGTCGATGCGCTCGGCGGCCCCGCGGGCTGGCCGCTCTCGCGCGGCGGCCTGCACGTCGTCCACGGGCGCCTCGCGGTGGAGCGCGGTGGCGTGCTCGTGGATCTCGAATCGGGCGGCGAGCAGGAGGTGCTCCCGCTCGACGGGCGCGTGGACGCGCTGGA
>JALYMV010000021.1 GCA_030773575.1 Actinomycetota bacterium | reverse complement strand
GCCTCGCCCGGCAGGCCCCGCGCGATCGGCTCGAGCGGCAGCTCGCGGCGGGCGACGACCGCCACTCCGGCCCAGCGCCCGCCCGAGTGGTCGACGGCGTGGTAGCCGGCGTCCGCGAGCTCCGCATGGGGGAACGCCTCGGCCTCGCACTTGGTCTCCTGCAGGCACAGGACGTCGGGCCCGTGTTGGGCGAGGAACTCGAGCACCCGGGGCAGGCGGACCTTCAGTGAGTTGACGTTCCAGGTGACCGCCAGCACGGCGGCCACGATACGAGTCGCTCAGGCGGCGACGGGCACGGCGGAGACCGGCAACAGCTCGCCGTGCTCCAGGAGGTCGATCTCCTCGGGCTCCACGCGCGTGCCGTCGGCGGCGTAGCCCACCCGCACGAGCGGGCGCCCCAGGTCCGGATGCGGGCAGGAGACGACCACGGCGGTGCGGCCGTCAGCGAGGACGATCTCGTCACCCGGCGGGTACGGCGCCACCACCTTGTTGAAGTACTCGACCACCTCGACGTCGAACTGCGTGCCCCCGTTGCGGTTGATCACGCTGTGGCCAACGTGCTGGGGCGCCGCGGGGTGGTACGGGCGCTCGCTGGTGACGGCGTCGAAGACGTCGGCGACCGCGGCGATCCGCGCGAAGTGGGGGATGTCGGTCCCGGAGAGGCCGTTCGGGTAGCCGCCGCCGTCCCAGCGCTCGTGGTGGGAGCGCACGACCGCCTTGACCAGCGGCGACACCGCGTCGCTGGAGAGCAGCCCCACGCCGACCACCGGATGGGTCCGCACCACGGCCATCTCCTCGTCGTCGAGGCGGCCCGGCTTGTTGAGGACCTCGTCGGGGATCGCGACCTTGCCGATGTCGTGGAGCATGAGCCCGACGCCGAGCTTCGCCAGCCAGTGCTCGAGCTTGTCGTAGACGCGGTTGCCGCGGTAGTCGACGCGGCCCTTCTCCTCGAAGAGCCGCTTGGCGATCATCAGGCCGACCGCGCAGACGTCGATGCAGTGCTGCAGCGTGTATGAGTCGGCCGCGGCGAGGTCGGAGAGGGCGATGACCGACTCGCCGTGCTCGGAGATCTCGCTGGCGATCAGGTTCGCGATGTTCTCGAGCTCGATGATCGCGGCGGCCGGCAGCCCCTGGCGGGCCTGCGAGGCGGCGGGCACCGTCGCGAACGCGCGGGTGAGCGACTCGGCCGCCTGCACCCGGGTCCGCTCCGACAGGGCCGGGGTGACCTCGATGCCCTCGGAGAACTCGTCCTGGACGTAGACCGCGTTGAAGCCGTTGTCGAGCAGCGCCTGGCGGTAGCGGGCGGAGAGCGGCACGCCGGCACGCAGGAGGGCGCGACCGCTCGATCCGACCGTGACGTCGCGGGCGAGGATGGCGCCCGGTTCGATGCGACGGGTGGCGACGAGACGCATGGGTGATCCCTACATCGTCATGTTGGCGCTCGGCTTGAGTGGTCCGACCGCCGGGTACGGGTCGGCCATGCGTCCAAACCTGGCCACGATCCTGACCGACACGGCAGAGCGCCACGGGTCCCGCACCGCGCTCAAGCTCGACGACCTCGAGGTCACCTACGACCTCCTCGACGAAGGCTCGGCGCGCTTCGCGGGGGTCCTGAAGAGCAAGGGATTCCAGCCCGGCGACCGCGTCGGGATCATGCTCCCGAACGTCCCCTACTTCGCCATCGCCTACTACGGGGTCCTCCGCGCCGGCGGCGTCGTCGTCCCCATGAACGTCCTGCTCAAGGGCCGCGAGACCGCGTTCTACCTGAGCGACCCGGGCGCGAAGATCGTCGTCGCGTGGCACGACTTCCTCGATGCCGCCCAGCAGGGAGCCGACGAGGCGGGCGCCGAGGTCATCGCGGTCAAGCCGGGCGAGTTCGAGCAGCTCGTGGCGGCCGCGGAGCCGGCGCGCGAGGTCGCCGAGGTCGACGAGGGCGACACGGCGGTGATCCTCTACACGTCGGGCACCACCGGCAAGCCCAAGGGCGCGGAGCTCACCCACGCGAACATGAAGACGAACTGCCGGGTCTCGGCGGACACGCTCTCAGAGATCACCGAGAACGACGTGATGCTCGGCGCGCTGCCCCTGTTCCACTCCTTCGGGCAGACCTGTTGCATGAACGCGGCGGTCTACAAGGGCGCCTGCCTGACGCTGATCCCGCGCTTCGAGCCCGACAAGGCGCTCGACATCATCGAGCGCGACAAGGTGACCCTCTTCGCGGGTGTCCCGACGATGTTCAACGCGATGTTGCACTCCGAGCACGGCGACGACGTCGACATGTCGTCACTGCGGCTCTGCATGTCGGGCGGCTCGGCGATGCCCGAGCAGGTCATGCGCGCGTTCGAGGAGAAGTACGGCTGCAAGGTGCTCGAGGGCTACGGCCTCTCGGAGACCTCTCCCGTGGCGTCGTTCAACCACCCGGACCGGCCCAACAAGCCCGGCTCGATCGGCACGCCGATCGAGGGCGTCGAGATGCGGCTGCTCGACGACGACGGCAAGGAGGTCGCCGAGGGCGACATCGGCGAGATCGCGATCCGCGGCCACAACGTGATGAAGGGCTACTACAACCGGCCCGACGCCACGGAGGAGGCCATCGACTCCGAGGGCTGGTTCAAGTCGGGCGACATGGCCAAGCGCGACGAGGACGGCTTCTACTTCATCGTCGACCGCAAGAAGGAGCTCATCATCCGCGGCGGCTACAACGTCTACCCGCGCGAGATCGAGGAGGTCCTCTACGAGCATCCCGCGGTCGCCGAGGCCGCGGTCATCGGCGTCCCGGACGAGAGCCTGGGGGAGGAGGTCGGCGCCGCCGTCGTCCTGAAGTCGGGGCAGGAGGCCGACCCGGAGGAGATCAAGTCCTTCGTCAAGGAGCACGTGGCCAACTACAAGTACCCGCGCAGGATCTGGCTGGCCGACGAGCTGCCCAAGGGCCCGACGGGCAAGATCCTCAAGCGCGAGATCAGCCCGCCCGACGGCGGCGGCGGCTGAGTGTCTGCCGGCGGACGGGGCGGGGTGGGTAGGTTGGATCCCATGGCCCGCCTCCCTCTCGCCGTCGCGCTCTCCCTCACCCTGCTCGCCGTCGCCGCCGCCCCGGCCGGCGCGATCGTGGGCGGCAGCGTCGCCCAGCGCGACTTCCCGCACATGGCCGCGATGGAATTCCGCCAGGACGACGGCCGCTGGACCTTCATCTGCGGGGCCAGCCTGGTGCGGCCCGACGTCGTGCTCACCGCCGCCCACTGCGTCCCCGACGACCCCGAGACGACCGGCCGCGAGGACGACCCCGCCCGCTACCGGTTCCTGATCGGCACGCGCGATCGCGAGCGCGGGGGCGAGCGCATCCAGGCCGTCCGGCTCGTCTCGCATCCGCAGTACGACTCCGAGGCGGGTGCCTACGACGTGGCGGTGCTCAAGCTCCAGCGCGCAACGACCCTCGGCACGCCGATCCGCATCGCCTCCGGCGAGGATGCCGACCGCTTCGAGCCCGGCGACGAGGCGACGATCATCGGCTGGGGCGCGACCTCCTCCGGCGGCGGCGCCCAGCGCGAGCTGCGCGAGGGCCAGGTGCCCATTGTCAGCGACTCGACCTGCGGGCGCAACTACACGGTCACCGCGCGCTTCGACCCGCCGACGATGATCTGCGCCGGCAACACCACAGGCGGGGAGGACACCTGCCAGGGGGACTCCGGCGGCCCGCTGATGGTCCCGGACGCCGGCGGACGCCTGATCCTGGTCGGCGACGTCTCCTTCGGCTTCGGCTGCGCGTTCCCGACCCAGTTCGGCGTCTACGGCGAGGTCGCCGGCGCGACGCTCAAGCCGTGGGTCGACGCGCGGCTCGAGGAGCTCTCGCCGCGGACGTCGTCCCCACCGCGGGGGAGCGGACCCACGGCCGGCTCCCCGTCGGGCGGCGGCGATTCCGGCTCGGCGCCCGACTCCGGCTCGGCGCCCGACGCGAGTCCCGACGGCTCCGGCGCGAACTCGCCCGTCCTCGTCCGGCTGCCGGCCCGGCTCGGGTC
>JALYMV010000020.1 GCA_030773575.1 Actinomycetota bacterium | reverse complement strand
GTCCCGATGGGCCTGTACGAGCCGCCGTGGAAGTACTCCCCGAGCGCCATCGCCACCGAGGTGGGCTACCACCTCGTCTACGGCACGGCGACCGCGGCCGCGTACTCGCTCCTCGACCGCCGGTAGGCACTCCTACGCCGCGCGCGCGACGGTGAAGCCGAACATCCGCTGCGCGTCGGTGTAGGAGGCGACGCGTCGAGTTTGCGGTTGAACGCCGTACGCGGCCTCGAGGACCTCGACGTCCTTGACCAGGTCCGTGCCAAGGAGGAGATGACCGTCCGCGCCAAGCGTCCGCGACAGCGAACGGAGGAAGCTTCGCCGCGCACCCGGCAGGAAGTTGCCGAGCGTCCCGCCGAGCAGCGCGACCAGTCGCGGCGCACCCACCGGCGGCGCGTGGACGAGGTGGCGCTCGAAGTCGCCGACGACGCCGTGCACCTCGAGACCGGGGCGCGCGTGTGCGGTTTCGGCTGCCGGTCGCCACGGACTGAGCGGCCCATCGACCGGCGCTCGTCAGCGTGCGGCCGTGTGGTCGCCGGGCGACGGCACGTGCTCGACGAGCTCGCCGAGGGCCCCACTCGTATCGGCGCAGCTGCTCGCCGTCCGCCGTGCCGGGACGGGCGTCGACCACGCCGTCCCTCCCGCCGTCGACGAGGAGGCGCGGGGCCGCTGCGCAGCTCGTGGCGCGCGTCTTCCGTGCCGGTCGCCATGGAGGCCTTGCTGCCCGCAGGAGCGAGTCGATCCTTACGGAACGCGAAATCCCGCCGCCGGGCTGATTCACTGTGGGCGTGAGCCGCGCCCGGCTGTTCTTCGCTCGCTGCATCGTCGTGGTCGCGCTGACGACTGGTGCGCTCGCCGCAGCCGCCGAGGGCACCGCGCCCACCGGGACACCGCGCGACGAGCGCGCCGTCTCGGTTCCGGTGCCGCCCCGTCTTCCGCTCGCCCAAGGAACGAACGCCGTCGACGCGCGGCCGGCGTGGCGACTCGGACGGTCGCCGAGCGCTGCGTCGGCGCCCGCGGGCGTCCGCGCGGGCGTCGTGTTCGATCTCCGATCCGGACGCGTCCTGTGGGAGCGCCATGGCGCGTCCGCACTGCCGGTGGCGAGCCTGACCAAGGTCATGACCGCGCTGCTGGTCGTCGAGCGGCTCTCCCCGCCGGCGCGGGTTCGCATCCCGGCGGCCGCGCTGCGCGTTCGCGGCTCGCACTCCGGACTGCCGCGAGCGGGTCATCTGGCGCGCACCGAGGACCTCCTGCGTGGCCTGCTGCTCGCCTCGGGCAACGACGCGGCGGTGGCACTCGCCGTCCGGGCGGCCGGATCGGAGCGAGCCTTCGTGACGAAGATGAACCGCCGTGCCCGGCGCTGGGGCCTGCGGTGCACGCGTTTCGTTTCGGTGCACGGCCTCGGTGCGGCGAACCGCGTCTGCCCGCGAGATCTCGCGGTTCTCACGCGCCGGGCGATGCGCACGCCGCGGATCGCCCGCATCGTCCGACGCCCGTCGGCGCGCGCCCGGCTCGGTCCCGGTGGCTCCACGGTGACGCTGAGATCCACGAACCCGCTGCTGCACGCGGGCGAACGCGGCGTCCTGGGGCTCAAGACCGGCTGGGCGCCCTACGCGGGAAGGTGCCTCATCGCCGTCGTGCGCCGGGACGGGCGTCGCCTGGGGATCGTGCTCCTCGACGCGCCGGACCGGGTGTCGACCGTGCGGACGCTGCTTGCTCGCGTCAGAGCCCGTACTCGGAGATGACGTGGTCGACGGGCACGTCGTAGCGCTCGCGCGCCCGGCCGAAGAGGTCCTTCTCGAGCCAGTGCGACCGGCCGGGCGGCCGGCTCGAGAAGACGTTCTCGTCGTCTGGGAAGTCGACGAGCGTGTCGGCGATCGGGTTCGCCGTGCTCGGGCAGGGCCTCGACCGCCGACGATCAGTCGTCTCCGGCCGCACGGGCGACCTCGGTCAGGCGCCACGCGGCGTCGACCAGGCCGATGTGCGGGAACGCCTGGGGGAAGTTGCCGAGCAGCTCTCCCCGCTCCGGGTCGGCCTCCTCGGCCAGCAGCCCGACGTCGTTGGCGCAGGCGCCGGCGCGCGCGAACCAGCGCTCGGCTCGTTCCATCTCGCCGCCGAGCGCCAGGCACTCGACCAGCCAGTAGGTGCAGATGAGGAAGCCCGACGGGTCGTCGGCCCAGCGCCGCACGAGCCCGGTGTTTCCGAGCCGGCGCTCCACGGTCTCGACCGTCTGCCACATGCGCTCGTCGTCGGCCGGCAGGAAGCCGACGACCGGCAGCAGGAGGACCGACGCGTCAAGCTCGTCGGAGCCGAGCGCTCCGGCGTATGCCCCCGCACGCTCACTCCAGGCCTCCTCGACGACGGTGGCGTGGATGACATCGCGCTCGCGGGTCCAGCGCTCGATGTCGGCGCCCGCGCCGAGCCGCGGGGCCAGGCGCGACGGCGCGGTCGAGCGCGACCCAGCACATGACCTTCGAGGAGGTGTAGTGCCGCCGCGCGTCGCGGGCCTCCCACATGCCCGCGTCGGGCTCGCGCCACGTCGACGCGGCGCGGTCGGCGAGGGCGATGAGCAACGCGCGGGTGGCCACGTCGAAGTCGCCGAGCTGGTCGCGCAGCTGGTGGGCGGCATCGAGGACCTCGCCGAGGACGTCCAGCGAACCGGCGGCTGTCGCGGAAGCCGGCGAGGTGGTCGAGCTCGCGCTCGGTCAGGTCGCGCTCGTTGGTGAGGCCCATGCCCCCGCCCTTCCCCCAGACGCGCGCGGCGCCACCGCCGCGCGTTCCGACGCCCGCGGGCACGGACCCCGGCGACGAAGGTCCTATGCCGGCCGATGGAACCGCCTGTGCAGCTCGTGGACCTGTGCGGCCAGGTCAGCGACCGGCCCTTGCACATCGACGCCGTCCACGACCTCGTGGATGGGGATGGTCCGCACCGGTGGCGCGGCGACGCCCATGGCGTCGAGCCACTCAGCCAGCTGCTGCGACGAGTGCACGTAGACGATGCGCCCGAGACCGACCCAGCCATGCGCGGCAGAGCACATCGGACAGTGCTCCCCGGACGTGAACACCGTCGCCTTGGCGCGCTCCTCGGGGCTCATGTGCTCGGCCGCCCATCGCGCCAGCGCGAACTCGGGGTGTCTCGTGCGGTCACCCGTC
>JALYMV010000019.1 GCA_030773575.1 Actinomycetota bacterium | reverse complement strand
GCCGCTCATAGGACTCCCCTACAGCCGCCGCGACGTGAGGATGGCGGTGACCGGCGCCCCGCTCTGCGGCCGGACGGTGAGCCGCACCCGGTAGTCGCCCTGCCTGCGCCCGCGCGGGCTGAACGAGAGCCGCCGGGTGGCGGCGCCGCGCAGCGTGCCGACGCGGTAGGTCCGCACGACCCGGCCGCCGCGCAGCACCTCCGCCGTGACCGTGGCGGTCTGCGTGGTCCGGAAGGTGATCCCCAGGGCGCGGGCCCTTCCGGAGCCGCCGAACACCGGTCGCGTGAGCTTGTAGGACTTCAGGACGCCGCAGCTCTCGCGGCGGTAGAAGCTCGGCCGCTTACTGAAGCGCCCGTTCTGACGGCGCAGCGTCTCGCGCCGGACGTCGAAGCGGCCGGGGGCCGTCTCGATCCGGTAGCGCGCGAAGTAGTAGCCGTCGGTGACGCGCTTGCCGCGGTTGCCGCGGCCGTTCCAGGCGAACCCGGAGCGGCGGTTGGCGAACCGCGCCACGAGTCGCTCTCCGGTCACGCGGCGCCCGCGCGACTGCTGGAACACGTCGACCGTGACCGGCGCGGAACCCGTGCGCCGCTCGAAGCCGAAGCGCACGCCGCGCCGAGCGCGGGTGACCGACGTCGAGCGGAAGCCCGCCGTGGCGGCACACGCCGTCGGGGCCCGCGTAGTGCCCGGGCGGGGCGTAGTGCCCGGGCGGGGCGTCGCGGCCGGCGTCGGGGTTCGCGTCGCACCCGGCGCCGCCTGGCGGTCGGCCACGGGCGCCGTCGCCGGTGCGCAGACCGGGATCAGGAAGCTCACCGACTCGGGCCCCTGCGCCGTCTCGAGGCCGACCCGGAAGTCGACCGGCGTCGGCCCGTCCGCCCGGCACGGGATGTCGCTCGCGAGCCTGGCCTCGAACACCGTGGCGTTCGTGCCGAGCCCGCCGCCCGCGGCGATGTCGGGGTAGGGCGAGTTCGCCTGGGTGACGGAGGCCTTCGGGGAGAGGCTGAACAGGGTGCCGCGCACCGCGGTCACGCCCACCTCGCTCGGGTTCTTGACCGTGACGAACATGCGGATGGGCTCGCCGGGGTCGATGCGCCCGTTCATGTTGGCCCCGTCGGCCTCGCCGACCTTTGCCTCCTGCAGCACGAGGTTCGGGTTCGGCTGCGGCGGGACGACCGTGTAGGCGTCGCCGTCGTCACCGGCTCCGGCGCGCCGCGTCCAGACCGGGAAGACGAAGCCCTCCGCGGAGTCGATGCCGGTGTAGTCGCCGTAGTCGTTGCCGAACACGCAGCAGGCGGTGGTGCCGGCCGAGTAGTCCGACCGCCTCTCCGAGCTGCGCGTCAGCGTCCCGAGCCCGTGCTTGCCGGGGTCGTCGGGATTGCCGTCCGGGATGATCTCCCGCGTGTAGAAGTGCGTCGTGCGGCGATCGTTGCTCGGCGTGTCGCGCGTGGAGTAGAAGTCGCCGAAGACCTTGCCCGTCTCCTGGTCGACGACGATCCACGGGAACCACTCGTCGGAGTTGCCGCCGACCGCGGCGTTGCCCCGGTCGTCCTTCTCGGGCTGCTGGCCCTTGCTCCTCTGGACGTCGGCGTCGGTGTAGAGCCGCGTGGCGACCTCGGCCGAGGGCTTGCGCTCGCCGGGCAGCCCGCCGGGCGCCGACGCCACGAAGGAGTCCCAGGTCAGGTTGTCAGGGGTGGGCGGGGTGCCGACGATGATCTGGTCGCAGCGGCGGACTCCGCTCCGGGGCCGCAGATCGCCCCAGGACACGTAGACCCGGCCGCGGTTGGGGCTGTTGGAGATGTCGACCTCGACGCCCGGAGAGGGGCCGGGGCGTCCGCCGGGCTGCGCCGGGATCGGGCAGGCGAAGGGGAACGGGCCGCCCGCATTGTCGTCACCGCCCAGGAGGTCGTCGTTGAGGGTGGCGATGTCCTTGATGTCCCCGTAACCCTCCGACTTCGCGCAGTCGGCCTTGTTCGGGTCGCAGACCCGGCCGCGGATCGCGTTGACCGACGAGAAGTCCCACCAGGTGACGTAGACCTTTCCGTCGGGCCCGACCGCCGCGTCGGCGTAGATGAGGCTGGTGCGCGGCGCGACGACGACCGGCACCGTCCAGTTGTCGGCGTTGTCGCAGCGGGCGGCGTCGGGCAGCCCGGCGGTCCGCGTGTCGCAGTGCGAGATCACGATCGCGTTGCCGCTCCGCGTG
>JALYMV010000018.1 GCA_030773575.1 Actinomycetota bacterium | reverse complement strand
CGCCCTCGTGCTCACCGGCGCGGCGGGTGGGCGGTCCATCGCGCTGAGGCGCGCGCGGCGGTGTGCAGCGGCCCCGAGCCCGGCGGTGGCCCGCCGATAGCCTTGGCCACCGGATGGCCTTCTATGTCACCACGCCGATCTACTACGTCAACGCCGCGCCCCACCTGGGGCACGCCTACACGGCGATCGGCGCGGACATCCTCGCCCGCCACATGCGCCAGCGGGGGGAGGACGTCTTCTTCCTCACCGGGACGGACGAGCACGGCGAGCCGGTCGCCCAGGCCGCCGAGCGCGAGGGCGTCTCGCCGCAGGTGCTCGCCGACCGCAACGCACACCGCTTCCGCGACCTCATGCCGCGCGTCAACGCCTCCAACGACTTCTTCATCCGCACGACCGACGAGGCCCACAAGCGCCGCGTGCAGGAGGTGCTGCAGCGGATCTACGACAACGGGCACGTCTACTCGGGCACCTACGAGGGCTGGTACTGCCCCCGCTGCGCGGACTTCAAGACGGACCAGGAGATCGACGAGGGCAACACCTGCAAGATCCACCACATCGCGCTCGACTGGCAGGAGGAGGAGAACTGGTTCTTCCGGCTCTCCGCCTTCCAGGAGCCGCTCGAGCGCCTGTACGCCGACCAGCCCGACCTCGTGGCGCCGCGCACGCGGTACAACGAGGCTCTCTCGTTCATCACGGGAGGGCTCAACGACGTCTCGCTGAGTCGCTCGCAGCTGAGCTGGGGCGTGCAGGTGCCGTGGGATCCCGGCCAGGTCTTCTACGTCTGGTTCGACGCGCTGCTCAACTACTACACGGCGCTGTCCTACGCGCGGCCGGGGGAGGACCTCACCGGCCGCTTCTGGCCGGCGACCTACCACATCCTCGGCAAGGACATCCTCAAGTTCCACGCCGTCTTCTGGCCGGCGATGCTGATGGCCGCCGAGCTCCCGCTGCCGCGCCACCTGTTCATCCACGGCTTCCTGCTGATGGACGGGGAGAAGATGTCGAAGTCGCTGGGCAACGTGCTCGACCCGTTCGAGGTCATGGACCGCTACGGGACCGACGCGCTGCGCTTCTACTGCTTCCGCGAGGTCTCCTTCGGCCAGGACGGCGCAGTCTCCACGGCGGGCTTCGAGGCGCGGTATGAGTCCGAGCTGGCCAACGAGTACGGGAACCTGGCGAGCCGCACGCTGGCGATGGTCGCGCGCTACCGCGACGGGACGGTGCCCGAGGTCGACGTCGACCCCGGCCTCGCGCCGGACTTCGACGGGCTGGCCGGCGAGGTCTCGGCGCTGCTCGACCGCGCCGAGGTCACCCAGGCGCTCGACCGGATCTGGGAGCGCGTGCGGCGCCTGAACCGCTACGTCGAGGAGCGCGCGCCGTGGCAGCTCGCCAAGGACGAGGCGCGCGCGGGCGACCTCGACGTCACGCTGCGCTCGCTGGCCGAGGGGCTGCGCGTGGTCACGGTCCTGCTGCACCCGTACATCCCCGACACCGCCGAGCGGCTGCTCGCCGCGCTCGGCTTCGGGGGCGACCTCACGCTCGACGGGGCGGTCCTCGGCGCCCGGCCCGGCGGCGGGCGCGCCGAGAAGCTGCCGCAGCTGTTCCCGAAGATCGGCTAGTGGCCCCTCCGGCAGATCCGCACGCCCTTGGACGGCCCCGGATGACCGCCATGCGGCGTCCTCGGTCGGGGCAAGGGCTCCGCCCTGGCACCCTCCCTGCGTCCTTGCCTGGCGGCCCCCGGGACTCGCCCAAGCGCGCACGGACCTACCGGAGGAACCACTAGATGGTCGACTCGCACACCCACCTCGACCGCGGGCCCGCGCCCGAGGCGGAGCTGGTCGCCGCGGCGCGCGCGGTCGGCATCACCCGCATCCTCACGATCGGGATGGATCCGGCCTCCTGCCGCGCCGCGCTCGCCGCCGCCGACGCGCATCCGGAGGTCTTCGCCGCGGTCGGCCGCCATCCGAACGTCTCGACGGGCTACGACGACGCGGTCACCGACGAGCTGCGCGAGCTCGCGCGGCACCCGCGCTGCCGGGCGATCGGCGAGACGGGGCTCGACGACTTCCGCCACTACGCGCCGCGCGACGACCAGGAGCGCGCGTTCGCCGCCCAGATCGGCCTGGCGCACGAGACCGGCAAGCCGCTCGTGGTCCACACCCGCGCGGCCGACGACGACACGATCGCCACGCTCGCGCGCGAGGCGGCCGGCCTCGAGGTCGTCATGCACTGCTTCTCGATGCCCGACCGCGTCGAGGAGTGCCTCGAGCACGGGTGGACGATCTCCTTCGCGGGCAACGTGACCTACCCGAAGTCCGAGGCGCTCGCCGCCGCCGCCGCCCGCGTCCCGCTCGACCGCCTGCTGGTGGAGACCGACGCCCCGTACCTCACCCCGCAGGCGCTGCGCAAGCACCGCAACCAGCCCGCCTACGTGACCGAGACGGCGCGCTTCATCGCCGAGCGGCGGGGGATCGCCTACGCCGAGCTCGACGCGGCGGTCGAGGCCAACGCCGCCCGGCTGTTCGGGTGGTGACCGGCGAGCTCCCGGCGCAGCCGAGCCTGCGCCGCCTGCGCCAGTTCGGGGTCCGGCCCAACCGGGACCTGGGCCAGAACTTCCTGATCGACTCGAACATCCTCGACGTCGTCGCGCGCGCGGCCGAGGTGGGTCCCGCCGACGTGGTGCTCGAGGTCGGCGGCGGGCTCGGCGTGCTCTCCGAGCACCTGGCGGAGCGCGCGGCGCACGTCCACGTCGTCGAGCTCGACCGCCGCCTGGAGGCCGCGCTGCGCGACGCCACCGATCAGCATCGCAACGTGACCGTCCACTTCGGCGACGCGGTGCGTATCGACCTCGGCGCGCTCGAGCCGCCGCCCGGCAAGGTGGTCGCCAACCTGCCCTACGGCGTCGCCGCCACGGTGATCCTGCGGACGATCGAGGAGCTGCCGGGCGTGACGCGGTGGGTCGCCATGGTCCAGCGCGAGGTGGGCGAGCGCTTCGCAGCCCCGGCTGGGTCGCCGGCCTACGGCGCGCCCTCGGTCCTCGCCCAGCTCGCGTGCGAGGTGCGCGTCCTGCGCCCGGTCGCCCGCACCGTCTTCCACCCCGTCCCCAACGTCGACTCCGTCCTCGTCGGGCTGACCCGCCGGGGGCCCGCGCCGCCGCCCGGCCTGCGCGAGCTCGTCTCCGCCGGCTTCGCCCACCGCCGCAAGGCGCTCCCGCGCTCGCTCGCGCTCGCCCCGGA
>JALYMV010000017.1 GCA_030773575.1 Actinomycetota bacterium | reverse complement strand
CGCTCGACGCGTTCTGGCGCTTCGACGTCACGCCGCTGCGGCGGACCGAGCTGCACGGCCACGGCGGCCGCTGGACGGTCGCGTGCGTCAACGCGGAGCTCGCGTGACCGGCGCGGCGATCCTCATCAGTTTTGGCGCCGACCTGGTCTTCGGCGACCCGCGCAGCGGCCACCCGGTCGCGCTGTTCGGCGCCCTCGCGCTCCGGGTGGAGCGTCTCGTGCCGAACAAGCGGGCTCGGAACGGCTCGAAGGTGGGCCGCTCATCGGGCACCAGTGCCCAATGAGACCGAAATCAGCAGTAATCGCCGCACGGCCGCTGATCGGGGAAGCTAGACGGACTAGCTGCAAATCAGAACAATCGACCCTGCTCCGGCGGGTGCTCGTCAACCCCCTCATCGCGCTTCACACGCGAGAGGTCGCAGGTTCGAAACCCGCCGCGCCCATCTTCGAGGCGGTCCTTGTCGCCCGCGTCGCGGCGTCGCGTGCGCGTAGACGCGCAGCGCGGAGCCCGGGTCTGAGTGCCCGACCTGGGCCATGACGTAGGCCGGGTCCTCGCCGCGGACGTAGAGGATCGAGGCGAACGTGTGACGGAGCTTGTGGGCGGTCACGCCCTCCGGAAGCGGGCTCTGCCCACGCTCGGCGAGCAGCTCCTCGGCGCGTGCGACGACCGGGCGGATGACGCGCTCGCGGGCGTTGTCGTTGTCGCGGCGGCTGCCGGTGGAGGTCGGGAAGACGAGATTCGCCGGCGAGGCGTCCGCGCAGGCGTGGCGGTGGCTCGTGAGCTCGTCGCGCAGTGCCGGCAGGATGTCGACCTCGCGGATGCCGGCCGCGGTCTTCGAGTCGCCGACCGAGATCCGCCCGTTGGCCAGGTCGATGTCGCGCCAGCGCAGCGCGGTTGCCTCGCCGATGCGCAGGCCGGCGTAGACGAGCGTCGCGATCAGCGCGCGACGGCCCGTGGTCCGCGCCTCGGGGCGGGCGTCGAGGTCGGTCGCGGCGTCGATCATGGCGATGACTGCTCGGCCGACTCGAGGAAGACGGGGCGCCTGCGCTTGGCCTTGAGCTTGCGGTTGCGCGTGTTCACGCGGACCGGGTTGCGGGGGATCAGGTCGCGCTCCTCGGCGACGGCGAGGATCTGCCCGAGTCGCGTGATGGTCTTGTTGATCGACTCGGCGGAGAGGACCTGCTCGCGGACCTTGAACTCGCGGTAGGGGTCGACCTCGGCGACGGTGATCTGCGGCAGCCGGTGGCCGTGGAAGAACGGCAGCAGGTGGTTGCACAGCTGCCACGTGTAGTCCGCGAGCGTCGCCTCACGCAGCTCGGCCCGGCGCGCATCGAGCCACTCGGACGCGAACTCGTGGAACGTCGGCGACGCGAGCGCGGTCGCGCCCTGGTTGACGCCAGGGGCCCAGAGGCCGCGCTCGACGTCGGCGAGCACGTGGCGCAGCTCGGCCTCCGCCTTCCGCCGCGTCCAGCCCTCCTCGGCGCCGCCGAGCATCACGAAGTGCCGGCGCCCGTAGGCGCGGAAGCGCAGCGCGAACGCACGGCCTCCCTTGCGGTCGCGCTCGATGACTTCGCCTGTGGGTCGCCGTGCCACTGATTCCTCCTACTCGGTCTCGAGGGTACGCCTCCGCGCCGGCCCGATCGCGAGCAGGGGTGCGACATTCCTCGCCGCGGGTGAAGGGGCGGTCGTGGCCGCTGCTCCCGCGGCCGCGCCAGGAGCCGCTGCTCCACCACCGCCGGATCGAAGCGCAGCGGCGGTCGCGGCCCGTCGCCCAGCCGGATGACCCCCAGCTCGGCGGCGTGCGCGTAGACCCAGCCGCGGTCGACGTTGAAGCGCACGGCGACCTCCCGGGCGGTCATCAGTCCGTCGGTGTCGTCGTCGCGGCCGAGAAGCCGCGCGACCTCGCGCGCGATCGCGCGGATGGTCGCCGGGTCCAGTGAGAACGCCTCCACGGCCATCACAGCCCCAGGCCGATCCCGTCGCCGCGCGTCCGGGCGCGCCGTGCGGCGATGCGCTCGAGGACGCGGTCGGGTCCTTCGGTCGGCAGGGCGAGGTGCTCGGCGCGGCTTCCCTCGAGCATCCGCGCGGCGCGGAGCGGGACGTCGCCGACCCGCAACGGCTCGGGTGCCTGGTTGAGGAAGGCCGGGCTGGCGGTGACGTAGAAGCGCGCTTGGTCGCGGTGGCGAGACAGGGCGGTGTAGCCCCATTCGCGGTACAGCTCGTCGGAGCCGAGCACGAAGGTCCGGGCGACGGTCGCGCCCTGGGCGTGGTGGGCGGTGGTCGCGTAGGCGTGATCGAGGTGACCATCGCGGGCGTAGCGTTCCGGAAGTTCCACGCTGCGGCCGGTGTCGAGTTCGACGCGCAGCCGGCCGTCGCGGATCGCCGCCAACGCGCCCGTCTGGCCGTTCACGACGTCGAGCCGCCGGTCGTTGCGGGTGGTGATGACGCGGTCGCCGACCGCGAAGGAACGGTCGGCGGTGTGCAGTTCGTCGCCGCGGAGTCGTCCGGCTTCCCGCATTCGTTCGCGAGCCCGGGCGTTGAGCTCGACGACGTCGGTGCGGCGGTGGGCGATCATCAGCGCGTGCTCGCCGCGCTCGTGGGCTTCCCACCAGTCGCGGGCGAGGGTGTCACGGGCCGCGTCAGCATTGGGCGCCGCGACGATCCGACCGTGCTCGTGGTAATCCCGAGCGAAGCGGTCGACCTCTCCGCCGCGCAATGCCGCGAGCGCTTCCCGGTCCCACGGCTCGCGCTGGCGGTGAACCTCGCTGAGCTCGATCGCGCCGAGCCGCTGGGCGAGGGCCCGGAAGGCGCCGCCGGCGTCGATCTCGGGCAACTGGCAGTCATCACCGACGAGCACGAGCTTCGCGTCAGCGCGAGCGGTGGTCCGGGCGAGTGCGGCGAGGTCGCGGGTGCCGACCATGCCCGCCTCGTCGACGAGCAGCACCGACCCCGGCGAGAGCTCGGTCCCGGTGTCGAGGCGGTAGCGAAGGCGCGCGATCGTCGTCGCGTCGACGCCGGCCTGGTCGCGCAGCTCGCACGCCGCACGGGCCGAGAGCGCGCAGCCAACTACGGGCACGCCCGCGCGCTGCCACGCCTCGCGGGCGGCGTCGAGGGCGAAGGTCTTGCCCGTCCCCGCCGCCGCCCGGATGACCTGCACCCCGCCCCTGCCGCGCGTGAGCGCCAGCACGAGCCGGCGCTGCTCCTCGGCAAGCGTCGGTCGTGCGGCGAGCGCGGCGTCAACCGCGTCTTCGCCGGCCATGGCGACAGCATCGGCACCACGTCGGGTCGCGTCGTCGAGGAGCGCCTGCTCGACGCCCAGCAGGTGGCGCGTCGTGTACCGGCACTCGCCCGCGGCCGGCTCGAGCTCGACGACGGTCTGCCGGGCCAGGAACGCGTCAGCGCGCGCCTCGATCTCCCGGACGCGCGCGCCGGTGCCGGCCGCCTCGGCGAACGCCTGCAGCACCTCACGGCGGCTGAACGTCGAGGACTCGCGCGTCAAGCCATCGGGACCCTCGAGCTCACGGGTGACTCGCTCGAGCCGCGCATCACCGATCGCGCGCGACCCGCCGCGGCCAACGATCGTCCGCACGCGCGTCCGGCCCAGGCCGTGCTCCGCGGCGCGGGCCCGCCATTCATCACGAAGCCGGGCGATCGGCACGTCGTGGTTCTTGCGGCGGCGCGTCTCGAGCGTCGCGACCTGCGCCGCCCGCGCCGAGCGCTCACCACGCTCGGCCATCTGCGCGAGAATCTCGGCCGCCGGCGCGAGAAGTGCTCGATCACGCCGCGCGGCACCCCGATCACGTCGGCCGTCCCGCGCTCGACCGGATGCCACCGCACCCTGAGGCGCTCGCTCAGCTCCGCGCGCAGCTCGGCTTGGTAGAGGTAGCCGGCCGTCTTCGCGTGCCCGTAGAGCGCCCGCCCATCCAGCGCCGTCCACCGGCCGTCCGGGCCCTGGGTCGCATTCGCCACCACGACATGGGTATGCAGCAAAGGGTCGCCAGCACGCGACGAGCGATGCTCGAACGCCGCCGCCACGAAGCCGCGACCGTCGACCACGACCGCCCCTCCGTGCCCGCGCCGGGTCCGGCACGCCTCGCGCTCCAGATACGCCACCGCGCCGCGTACCGCCCGGTCATGCGCTCCGCGGATCTCCTGCATGATCGCGGGATCGGCGATCCCGTAGAGCACGCTCACGCTCTTCGGCGCCCGGAAGGTCAGGTCGAAGCCGGCGACCGCGCCCGACGCGAGCGGCTGGCGCAACGACTCCCCGGTGCCCGGATCACGGGCATCCAGCAGCCTCGCGATCGCCTGCTCGCCGACGTGACCGCGGAGTCCGAGCTCCGCTGCCCCCGCGCCGAGCCACACCCCGGGCGCCTCCCCCTCACCGGCGTAGTAGTCCTCGGCGCCCTGCGCCACCTGCTCCACGTAGTAGCGGCCGGCGGTAGGGGTCGCCGCGATCTTCCCGACGTTCAGCATCCCCGCACCGACGGTGATGTTGGGGTGGCGTCCACGTCCTGAGGACGGACAACTCGCCCCCGCTGGCTGTCCGGACGCGGAAGTTCGAGACGGCGCACACCTCCATGTCGGACACACCCGGTCGACTGGCTGCTCGGAATCAGCCGCACCGCGGTGCATGTCTGTGTTGGTTCGGCAGGTGACGGGGCTCGGCGGCGCCTTGCTCGTCAACATCGGTGTCGTGCGGTCTGACCGTTCAGAACGTGATCGGGCAGAGGTGCTCGAAGTAGCGGGCCGACTCCGTGTCTCTGACGACCATCCCGTCTCGTCGAGCGAGGCCGACGCGCTCAAGGACGCCGACGGCCGCCGCCGTCTCACGCGGCGACAACTCGAGGATGTAGTCGCGAGATCCCGCGAGCACGTCTTCACCTCCTGCGCACCCGCTGCCGCTTCGCCGCCGGTCCTTCGGCGAAGCCTCAGGACCACCGGCCACAGCGACAGACACAGTCGGAGATAGCCGCGCGCATCGGTTGCTCACAGATCCAGGAACTTGTTGCCGGTCGCCTGGGCCGGCACGCCAATCCTGCGCGTCCACGCCCGCGCCGAGCGTGTCGGAGAGACCCTGGTTCTGCGGGTCCCAGGTCACGACGTAGCCGCCTTCGCGAGCGTCTGCGCGGCCCACCAGTAGAGGAGCTCCGGGGCCTGGATCAAGCCGTTCGTGATCAACGATGCCGGGCCGCTTCGCCGGGCCCTCCCGCGTCGCCCAGACGTGGCCGGAGACCGTCGAGCCGTTGCGCGCCGTCCACAGCACCGGGCGCACGAGGCCGCGGCCGCGCTCCTCGAGGTCGTACAGCCGGATGTCGCCGGCGCAGCCGAAGCCGCCGTGCCAGCACACGTCGGAGCCGAAAGTGCGCTCCGGATCGGTCGCTGCATGATCGCGGCGCTGCGGGCGTTCCCGGCGCTGCGGGCGTTCTCGGCGCTGCGGGCGCGCAGCTCCGCCTGGGAGGCGTCGGTCTCGTGCTCGCGCGCCCGCTCCTTGCTCTTGGCGAGGTTGGCGTCCTCGTCCTGGGCCAAGGCGGCGGGTGCGGTGACGGCGGCGATGAGCGCAGCGAGCAGCGGCGCGCGGAGGAGGCGACTCATGGGAGCGCTAAGGCACCGCCTTGCGGGACCTTGCGGCGGCGGGTCAGCCGGCCGTGAGCGGGCGCGGGCGGTCGTCGCCGCGTCTCACGCGCGCCTGGCCGAGGCCGCGACCGCTACGGCAGCGCCCGCGGGCACACGATCGTCCGAGCGCAGGGCGGCGAGCAGCCGGCGGGTGATGTCGCGCTCGATGTCCTGCTCGTGATCGCCGGGGGCTTCGAGCCGGCCGGAGTCGAGCACGTCGACGAGCGCGGACACCACGTCGGGGTCGAACTGCGCACCGGCGTTGCGCAGGAGCTCCCCGACGGCCTCGTCCTGCGAGCGAGGCGGCCGATAGGCGCGCCCGCTGACGATGCAGTCGTACGCATCGCAGGCGAGGGTGATCCGGGCGGCGAGCGGGATCTCCTCGGCGGCCAGGTTGTCCGGATACCCGCGCCCGTCCCACCGCTCGTGGCTTGATCGCACGTTGCGAGCGATGCGTTGGAGCGCGGGGACGGCCGACAGGATGCGCTCGCCGATGACCGTGTGCTCCTTCATGAAGCGCCACTCGTCGTCGGTGAGCGGGCCCGGCTTCTGGAGGATGGCCTCGGGGATCGCGA
>JALYMV010000016.1 GCA_030773575.1 Actinomycetota bacterium | reverse complement strand
GCCTCGACCGGCGCGTTCTCCTGCGCGCGGCCCGGCATGGCGATCCGGTAGACGCCGCGCCCGAACGTGGCCGCGAACAGCGAGTCGGTCGGGGCGTGGTAGCGCAGCTCGAACACCGGCGCGAGCGGCAGCCCGCGGCCCAGGCGCAGCCAGCTGCGCCCGCCGTCGCGGGAGAGGAAGACGCCGACATCGGACGCCACCGCGAGCTGGTCGCCGATCGCGTTGACGTCGTTGAGCGGCGCGCGGGGCAGCCCGGCGCCGATGTCCTCCCAGCTCTTGCCGCCGTCCGTCGTGCGCAGCAGGTAGGCGGAGTCCTGCTGCTGGCGGAAGCCGGAGTAGGTCACGTAGGCGACGTCCGGGTTGGCCCTGTCGACCTCGACGCGGGTCACCCACGCCTTCGGCAGGTCCGGATCGCCGGCCTTCGTCCAGCTGCCGCCGCCGTTGCGGGTGAACCACAGGTTCCCGTCGTCGGTGCCCGCGTAGATGATCCCCGTCCGCTTGGGCGCCGGCGCGATCGTCGTCAGCGTCCCGAAGTTGCGGAACAGCGGGTTGGTCTCGCGGCCCGACCCGTTGGAGAGGTCAGGCGAGACGGTGCGGAAGGAGCCCGCGTCGTCGTCGGAGCGGTTCATGATCTCTCCGCCCGTGTAGATCGTCCTCGGGTCCTCGGGGTCGAACTCGATCGGCGTGAACCAGTTCTTACGCGTCGAGATCACCTCGTCGTCGAAGAAGTCCTTCGGCGAGTCGCCGCCGGTCTTCGAGACGAAGCAGGACCCGTACTGCGAGCAGCCGTAGACGATGTCCTGGTTGCGCGGGTTGATGAGCGTGCGCTCGCCGTCGCCGCCGCCGTAGGAGTTCCAGCGGCCGTCCCTGGCGCCGTAGGAGCGGATGACGCCGTTGTCCTGGAGGCCGGCCACGATGCGCGTCGGGTCCTGCTCGCCGACGTCGAGCCCGTAGAGCTGGCTGAAGGGCTGGTACTTGGCGAAGGTGAACTTCGCCCCGTTGTCGTCGGAGCGGTAGACGCCGCCGTCGTTGCCGAGGTAGACCCGCTTCGGGACCTTGAGGTCCCAGGCGAGCGCGTGCTGGTCTGCGTGCGGCTCGTCGTTGATCTCGAAGGAGACGCCGCCGTTCTTGCTCTCGATCAGGAAGAGGCCGGCGGAGAAGACATGGTTGGGGTCCTTGGGGTCGACCCACACGCGCCCGAACCACCAGCCGTAGACCACCGCGTTGGCGTGGACGACGGGGTCGGGGAGCGCGACCCAGGTCTGGCCGCCGTCGACCGACCTGTGCATGCCCAGGCCGGCGCCGCTCTCACCCGAGAGCACCGCGAAGACGGTCTTCGGGTCGCTGGGTGCGAAGGCGAGCCCGATGCGGCCGAGGCCGGGGCTCGACGCGAAGGGCGGGTAGGCGACGCGCTTCCAGGTGTCGCCGCCGTCCGTGGACTGGTAGACGCCGGAGCCGGTGCCGGTGTAGCGGCGCCTGTCGGGCTCACGCAGGTGGTCCCACGTCGCCGCCAGCATCCGCTGCGGGTTGGCCGGGTCGATGGCGAGGTCGACGGCGCCCGTCGTCTCGTTGTCGCCCTCGAGGACGCGCGTCCAGGTGTCGCCGCCGTCCGTGGAGCGGTACAGGCCGCGCTCGCCGCCGGCCTTGAACAGCGGGCCGCTGGCCGCGACGAAGATGCGCCGCTCGTCCTTCGGATCGACCACGATCCGCGAGATGCGGCTCGAGTCGGGCAGGCCGACGCGCTGCCACGTCCTGCCGCGGTCCTTGGAGCGGTAGACGCCCGTGCCGCCGTAGGTCAGCGAGCCGCCGCCCGGGCCCGTCTCGCCCGTGCCGGCGAACAGCACGCCGGAGGGCGTCATGGTCAGCGCGCCGATCGCCTGCGTCTCGTCCTGCGGCCAGGCCGCGGTGAAGGTCTCGCCCTTGTCGGTGCTCTTCCACACGCCGCCGGTCGCGGTCGCGATGAAGATCTGGTCGGGTACCTCGGGGTCGACGGCGACGTCGAGGACGCGGCCGCCGATCTCGGTCGGCCCGACCATCTGCCACTCCGGGCTCGCGACGTCGGGCGCCTGCGCGGCGGTGGCGCGGCCGAGCGCGCGCGTGCGCGCCGCGGCCTGCTCGAAGAGGTCGCCGCTCGGAAGCTGGTCGGAGCCGTAGAGTTGGCGTGAGAGGATGGCGTCGCCGGGCTCCTGGAGCTCGGCGGCCTCCTCGCGCGCCACGGCGACCATGCCGTCGGGCTCCGGTTTGTCGACGCCCTGCTCGCGCAGCACGGCGGCGGTCTCCGAGCGGCTGAGCGCCGCGTCGCCCTGCACGGTCAGGACGGCCGCCAGCGCGGCGAGCGCCAGCAGGAGTCCTCCGACGATCCACTTCGGAGTCCGAGTTCGCATGAGAGCCCCAACGCGCCACGACGCCGGGACTTGCGGTCGGCGCGCGGCGGTCGGCTACGCGGAGGCGCCGGCGGCGGCCATCGCCTGCCGGATGCTCTTGGGCAGCATGAAGCGGACGTCCTCGCGCAGGACCTCGAAGTCCTGGACGTCCTGGGTCCCGCGCTCGCGGAAGAAGGCGACGAGCCGCTGCACGAGCTCCTCGGGGGCGCTCGCGCCGGAGGTGATGCCGACCACGCGCTTGCCCTCGAGCCAGCCCTCCTCGACCTGGGACTCGTTGTCGATCAGGTGGGCTTCGGCGCCGTAGTCGCGCGCGACGTCGACGAGCCGCTGGGAGTTCGAGGAGTTCTGCGACCCGATCACCAGCACGAGGTCGCACTCACCGGCCATCTGCTTGACGGCGGCCTGCCGGTTGGTGGTCGCGTAGCAGATGTCGTCCGTCCGGGGCCCGGTGATGTTGGGGAAGCGCTCGCGCAGGCGGGCGATCAGCGTCCGCGTCTCGTCGACGGAGAGCGTCGTCTGGGAGATGTAGGCGATGCGGTCGCGGTCGGGCACCTCGAGCGCGTCGACGTCGGCCTCCGTCTCCACGAGCACGATGTGCTGGGGCGCCTCGCCCATCGTCCCCTCGACCTCCTCGTGGCCCGCGTGACCGATGAGGACGATCGTGTAGCCGTCGGCCGCGAACTTCTTCGCCTCGACGTGGACCTTGGTCACCAGCGGGCAGGTGGCGTCGATCGTGCGCAGGCTGCGGCGCTCGGCGTCGGCGTGGACCGCCGGAGAGACGCCGTGGGCCGAGAAGACGGTCATCGCTCCCTCGGGGATCGACTCGTCGAGCTCGTCGACGAAGATCGCGCCGCGCTCGCGCAGCTGCGCGACCACGTGCTTGTTGTGGACGATCTCCTTGCGCACGTAGACGGGCGGTCCGTAGAGCTCGAGCGCGCGCTCGACCGTCTGGACCGCCCGGTCGACGCCGGCGCAGTAGCCGCGCGGCGTGGCGAGCAGGAGCTTCTCGGGGGTGGCGCCCATCTGGGAGCCAGTGTAGGAGCGCGGCGCCGTCCCTACGGCTCGAGGACCACCTTGAACGCGCCGTCCTGCTTCTTCTGGAAGGTCTCGTACATCTGCGGCGCCTCGTCGAGCGGGACACGGTGCGTCGCGTAGGTGTCGACGCCGAGGGGGTCGGCGTCGTCGGTGAGCAGCGGCATCAGGTCGTCGATCCAGCGCTTGACGTTGGCCTGGCCCATCCGCAGGTTGATCTGCTTGTCGAACATGGTCAGCATCGGCAGCGGGTCGGCCATGCCGCCGTAGACGCCGGAGAGGGAGATCGTGCCGCCGCGGCGGACGATGTCGATCGAGGCGTTGAGCGCCGCCAGCCGGTCGACGCCGCCGGTTTCCATCATCTTGCGGGCGATCGCGTCGGGCAGCAGGCCGACGATCTGGTGGGCGACCTTGGCCACGGGCGCGCCGTGGGCCTCCATCCCGACCGCGTCGATGACGGAGTCCGTGCCGCGGCCGTCGGTGAGCTCGCGGACGGCGTCGCCGATGTCGTCGACCTCGTCGAGGTCGAGCGTGTGGACGCCGTGCGCGCGTGAGCGGGCGAGCCGCTCCGGGACGAGGTCGACGCCGATGACCTGGCCGGCGCCCCGGTGTTGGGCGATCCGCGCGCACATCTCGCCGATCGGCCCGAGGCCGAGGACCGTCACCGAGCCGCCCTCCGGGATGTTCGCGTACTCGACCGCCTGCCATGACGTCGGCAGGACGTCCGACAGGTAGAGGAAGCGCTCGTCGGGTGGGCCGTCGGGGACCTTGATCGGCCCGTACTGCGCCTGCGGGACGCGCAGGTACTCGGCCTGGCCGCCCGGCACCTGGCCGTAGAGCTTCGTGTAGCCGAACAGCGACGCGCCCGTCCCCTGCTCGCGGTTCTGGGTCGTCTCGCACTGGGACTGCAAACCCTCGTTGCACATCCAGCAGTGCCCGCAGGAGATGTTGAACGGGACGACGACGCGGTCGCCCTTCTTGATCTGGGTGACCTCGGCGCCGACCTCCTCGACGATCCCCATCGGCTCGTGGCCGAGCACGTCGCCGGCGTCGAGGAAGGGGCCCATCACCTCGTAGAGGTGGAGGTCGGAGCCGCAGATGGCGGTCGACGTGATGCGGACGATCGCGTCCGTCGGCTCCTGGATGGTGGGATCGGGCACGTTGTCGACGCGGACGTCGCGCTTGCCGTGCCAGGCCACTGCCTTCATCTGCTGTCTCCTCGGGTTCGGGCTCGGGTCCTGCGCGTGAGTTGCTACCCGCGCGGGGCGCCGCTGAACGCGGGGTACGCCCGTACTAGCGTGGACGGCGCCCATGCGTTCCTACGGCCGCATCCTCCGGGCGCCGCGGATGGCGCATCTGCTCGGCGCGACGCTGCTCGCACGGCTGCCGATCGGGATCAACGGCCTGGCCATCGTGCTCTTCGTCCGCGCGCAGACGGGCTCGTTCGCGGCGGCGGGCGCGGCGGCCGGGGCGCTGGCGCTCGGCACGGGGCTCGGGGCGCCCGTGGGGGGGCGGCTGGTCGACCGCTTCGGCCCGTGGGTGCTCGTCGTGCTCGGCGTCGTGCACGCCGCCGGGCTCGGGGCCCACGTGGCGCTCGGCCTGGCCGGCGCGCCCGTCGCCGCGCTCGTGGCATCCAGCGGCCTGGCCGGGCTCGCCTTCCCGCCGACCTCCTCGGTGCAGCGGACGCTCTACCCGCGGCTGCTGGCCGGCGAGCCGGCGCTCATCCAGGGCGCCTTCGCGCTGGACTCCGTGCTCACCCAGACGCTCTTCGTCGTCGGCCCGCTGCTCACCGCCGCCGCCGTCGCCCTGATCGCGCCCGCCGCGGCGCTGGCGCTCTCGGCGGCCGCCGTGCTGGTCGGGACGGTCGCCTTCGTCGCCGCGATGCCGCCC
>JALYMV010000015.1 GCA_030773575.1 Actinomycetota bacterium | reverse complement strand
CTCCTGGAGACGGCCGCCGTCCTCGCCGCGCCGTGCGTGATCGCCGCCGGCGGCGACCGCGACTCGATGCCCGTGGTGGTCAAGGAGGCGCTGGCCATGGAGGTGCCGGTGGTCGCCAGCGACGAGGCCGGGCTGCCCGAGATCGTCCGTCCGCCCTTCGGCCGGCTCGTCGCGCCCGGCGACCCCGCCGCCCTGGCCGCCGCGCTGGCGGAGGTGCTCGCGCTCGCGCCGGAGGAGCGCGCCGCGCTGGGCCGGGCGGGCCGCGCCCACGTGCTCGAGCACGCCGACGTCCGCGCCGAGACGGCGAGGCTCAGCCGCCTGCTGACCGGATAGCCGCCGGCAGGTCGATCCGCTCGAGGTCGCGGACCGGGATCCCGCCCAGCGAGGTCGTCTGGCGGTACCTGCACAGCTCCTCGTCGCCCAGCGCGGCGAAGCCGGCCTCGACCGCCTCGAGGTAGGCGCGCGCGACGACGGCGCGCCCCTCGGCCAGCCCGCGAGCGAGGCGCTCGCGCCCCGGCACCGAGCCCCGGTAGGCCCACACGCGGCCGGGCGGGTCGGCCACCGCGCCCGTCACCTCGACGCGCTCGTAGTTGCGCTCGCGCGCGTCGAGCGCCGCCCACCCCCCCGCCGGCAACGGCAGGCAGACGCCGTTGACCTCGCCGTCCCCCTCCTCGACGTCGAGGAACGCCACGTACACCGCCGGGCGCGAGCCGTCGGCGGGGTCGCGGTACCACTTGTAGCCCGGCAGGTCGACCGAGTTGTCCATCGCCACGCCGAGGACCCGCCGCATCCCGGCGAGCCGCCGCACCACCCGGCCCGCGCCCACGGCCAGCGAGCCGTAGGCGAAGAGATGGTCAGCCCGCAGCCGCCGCCTCGTCGAGCTCGCGCTTGAGCTCGCGGATCTCGTCGCGCAGCTTGGCGGCGTACTCGAAGCGCAGCTCCTCGGCCGCCGTGAGCATCTCCTCCTCGAGCTCGACGATCGTCGACTCGATCTCCGCGGGCGCCATGTCGACCCTCTTCTCGCGGCGGCGCCGCTTGGAGGGCACCTTCGAGTCGCCCATCAGGAACTCGGAGATGTCGGAGATGCCCTTGACGATCGTCTCCGGCGTGATCCCGTGCTCCTCGTTGTAGGCGCGCTGGATCGCGCGGCGGCGGTCCGTCTCCGAGAGCGCGACCTCCATCGCCTTCGTGCGCTTGTCGGCGTACATGAGGACCTTGCCGTCCTGGTTGCGCGCCGCACGGCCGATCGTCTGGATGAGCGAGGTCTCCCCGCGCAGAAAGCCCTCCTTGTCGGCGTCGAGGATCGCCACCAGCGAGACCTCGGGGAGGTCGAGCCCCTCGCGCAGGAGGTTGACGCCGACGAGCACGTCGTACTGCCCCTGGCGCAGCTCGCGGATGATCTGGATCCGCTCGAGCGTGTCGATCTCGGAGTGCAGGTAGCGCACGCGGAAGCCCATCTCGAGCAGGTAGTCCGTGAGGTCCTCGCTCATCTTCTTGGTGAGCGTGGTCACCAGCGTCCGCTCGTCGCGGTCCACCCGGCTGCGGATCTCGTTCATCAGGTCGTCGATCTGGTTCTTGGTCTCGCGGACCTCGACGTCGGGGTCGATGATCCCCGTCGGCCGGACGATCTGCTCGACGATCCGCGCGGAGTGCGCGCGCTCGTACTCGCCGGGGGTCGCCGACACGAAGACGATCTGCGGCGTGATGGAGAGGAACTCGTCGAAGGTCTGCGGGCGGTTGTCCATCGCGCTGGGCAGCCGGAAGCCGTAGTCGACGAGCGTCCGCTTGCGCGAGCGGTCGCCCTCGTACATGCCGCCGATCTGCGGCGTGGTCTGGTGGGACTCGTCGATGAAGCAGACGTAGTCCTTCGGGAAGTAGTCGAGCAGGCAGTACGGCCGGGCGCCGGGCGGGCGGCCGTCGAGGATGCGTGAGTAGTTCTCGATCCCCGAGCAGAAGCCGACCTCGCGCAGCATCTCCATGTCGTACTGGGTGCGCTGGCGCAGGCGGTGGGACTCGAGCAGCTTGCCCTCCGCCTCGAGCTCGGCGCAGCGCTCGTTGAGCTCGCGCCCGATCTCCGCGACCGCGGCCTCGAGCTTGCCCTCCTCGACGTTGTAGTGGCTCGCGGGCCAGATCGCGACGTGCTCGAGGTCGTCGAGGATCAGCTCGCCCGTGAGCGGGTCGAAGTGCTGGAGGCGCTCGATCTCGTCGCCGAACATCGTCGCCCGGAACGCGGTCTCCGCGTAGGCGGGGAAGATCTCGAGCGTCTCCCCGCGGACGCGGAAGGTGCCGCGGCCGAGCGCGGTGTCGTTGCGCGTGTACTGGAGGGAGACGAGCTTGCGCAGCAGCTCGTCGCGGTCGATCTCGTGGCCCTTGACCAGGTTCTGGAGGTTGTCGTTGTACGTCTTGGGCGAGCCGAGGCCGAAGATCGCCGACACGGACGCGACGATGATCACGTCGCGCCGGGCGAACAGCGCGGCCGTGGCGGCGTGGCGCAGCCGGTCGATCTCCTGGTTGATCGCCGAGTCCTTCTCGATGTAGAGGTCCCGGCTCGGGACGTAGGCCTCGGGCTGGTAGTAGTCGTAGTAGGAGACGAAGTACTCGACCGCGTTCTGCGGGAAGTACGTGCGGAACTCGTTGCAGAGCTGCGCGGCCAGCGTCTTGTTGTGGGCCATGATCAGCGCGGGGCGCTGGACCTTCTCGATGGTCGCCGCCATCGTCATGGTCTTGCCGGTGCCGGTCGCGCCGAGCAGCGTGCAGTAGCGCTCGCCGGCCTCGATGCCCTCGGCCAGCCCCGCGATCGCCTTGGGCTGATCGGCGGTGGGGGTGAAGACGGAGTCCAGCTTGAAGGGCGGCACGGCCGTCTGACGTTACCGCGCCCCCGCGACGGCCCGGCCTCGTACCCTTCCGCGCATGCTCCGCTCGCCCCTCCTCGCCCTGCTGATCGCCCTCGCCGCCGCCGCCCCCGCCGCAGCCGCGTCGCTTCCCAAGGTCTCCACGGGGGAGCGGCCCGGGCCGCCGCTGCTCTACGCCCCGCCGGCCGACGCGCCCGAGCTCTCGGTCAAGGCGCCGTTTCGCGCGCCGCCGCTGCTGGTCTCCGGCTCGGAGGCCTACCGGGAGGGCGAGTACCTCTACCAGGACTACCTCTTCGACGACCGGGGCGCCGACACGCGCTCGGGCGGCGGCAACCGCGGCGGGCCGCGCGACGACATCGCCGCCTCGACCGCCGGCGACGTCTTCTACCCCACCGCCGACCGCTACGCGGGCAACGCGGCGGACCTGGTGGAGCTGCGGGTCAAGCCGACGCCCGACGCGCTCGTCTACCGGATCACCCTGACGACGGCGAAGGCGCCCGACACCGCCGTGGTGGGCATCGGCATCGACGCCGACCGCTCGGGCGGGGCGCCGGTGCTCTGGCCCAAGGGCGCCGGCATCGCGAGCCCCGGGCTCGACCACTTCATCACCGCGTGGGGCAAGGGCGGCGAGGTCGACGGCAAGGCCCTGCCGGCGGGCGCGGTGCAGATGGACACCACGGCCAACCAGATGACGGTCCGCGTCCCCCGCTCCGTCCTGGACCCGGGTTCGCGGGCCGTGTGGCGCCACGTGGCGGGCGTCGGGCTGTGGTCGGGCAATGAGTGGAAGACGCCCCGCACCGGCCGCACGCCCACCGCCGAGGAGCCCGCGTCGGGCGGTGACGCGCCGGCTCCCGCCGTCTTCAACCTCGCCTTCCGCTTCGACGAGCCGCAGTCCAAGGAGCCGCTGCCGCCCTACACGACCTTCCCCGGCATCGGGAACTGGTTCGAGGACAAGCAGTCGCGGGCGCTGATCGGCCGCACCTCCGGCGACTTCTTCGCCGACGTCGACTTCGGCAAGCTCGCCGCGGGCGTGACCGAGGACGGCCGCCGCCGCGCCGGCCGGGAGCAGGCGCGGATCTTCCCCTCCGCGCTCGACGTCCCCGAGGGCGTCACGGGCTCCGAGCGGTTCCCGGGATACGGCGGTCGGCTTCAGCCCTACCTGGTCACCGTCCCGCCGGGCTACGACCCCGCCCGGCCGGCACCGCTGACCTTCTCGCTGCACTCCCTGGGCGGCACCTACACCCAATACGCCGTCTTCTCCCCCACGCAGCTGCGCCAGTTCGGCGACCAGCGCAACTCGCTGGTGGTCACGACGCTCGGACGTGGGACGAACGGCTGGTACACCGACGAGGCGGAGGCCGACTTCTTCGAGGTCTGGGCCGACGTGGCCCGCCACTTCAACCTCGACTCCGAGCAGGTCGCGCTGAGCGGCTACTCCATGGGCGGCTACGGCACCTACAAGCTCGGGACGCAGTACCCCGACCTGTTCGGCAAGGCGTTCACCACGGTCGGCCCGCCCGGCCGGGGGATCTGGGTGCCGCCCGCGCCGCCGTCGGACGGCCAGTTCACCAACTCGAACCTCGTGCTCGAGAACGCGCGCTGGGTGCCGTACCTCAACTGGGTGGAGGCCGCCGACCAGCTCGTCCCCTACACGGGCCCGCGCGCGCAGCAGGCGCGGTTCGACGCCCTCGGCCTGCGCTCGCAGCTGTGGACGTTCTCCCCTGGCGAGCACTTCACGCTGGCGATCACCGACCGCTGGGACGCCGCCCGCGACTTCCTGCGCGAGTCGCGCGTGGTGCGCGACCCGTGGAGGGTGCACTACGCATTCGTGCCGGCGGCCGACCGCCCGAAGCTCGGCCTCGTCCACGACCACGCCTACTGGGTCTCGAAGCTCCGCGCCCGCAACGCCGCCGGCGACCCGCGGACCGCGCCGGCCCGCGCCGAGATCGACGCCCGCTCGCTGGCCTTCGGCGACCGCGACCCGGCCACCCGCCCCGTCCGCGGCGCGACCGCCACGGCCGGGCCGCCCAACGGCGCGACGATCGAGGGGACGGAATGGGGCGACACCCCGCGCGCCGCGCCCGAGAACGCCCTCACCGCGGCGCTCAGGAACGTCGGCTCGGGCGAGATCAGCGGGGTGCGCGCCCGCCTGGACGGCGCCAGGCGCCTGAGGGTGACGCTCGACTCCGACGGCCCCGCGACGCTGCGCCTCGCCCTTCCCTTCCCCCGCCAGGTACAGGTCGAGCGCGTCGACGAGGAGGCGGTCCCCGCCCCCGAGGTAGCCGTGGACGCGCAGGGCGCCACCTTCGCCGTCCCCGCCGGCAGGCGGACGTACCGGATCTCGCCAGGCCCGTCCTTCTGCAGCGACACGGTCAAGCCGACCTCGCGCTTCACCACGAGCTCGCGGACCGCCTCGCGCACGCGCGGGCGGCTGATCATCCAGGGCCGCGCGAGCGACGCGACGTGCCCCGGGCGCCGCGCGCGGATCCGGCGGGTGAGCCTCGCGATCGGCAAGACCACGGGCCGCAACCGCTGCCGGTTCATGGACTCCAGGGGCCGCTACGGCGCGCTGCGCCCGTGCTCGCGGACGACCTACATCCCCGCGCGGGGGACGACCGCCTGGTCGCTGCGCCTGCCGCGGCGGCTGACCCGCGGCCGCTACATCGTCTGGTCGCGCGCGACCGACCTGGCCGGCAACAACGAGCGCAAGGCGGCGAGCCGCAACCGGCTGCGGATCACGATCCGCCGGCGCTGAGCTCGACGACGAGCCCCTCCCACGGGGCGAGCGCGACGGCCGCGCCCGTCGCCTCGCCGTCGCGCGCGCGGCCCGTGGAGACGGCGACCCGGCCCTCCGGGAGCCCCGCCGCCCGCACTGGCGCGGACGACAGGTTGAGCGCCACGCCGATCGCGTCGCCGCGCGTGTAGGCCCAGGCGCCGTCCGGCGCGGGCAGCGTGGCGTAGGCCCCCGTTCGCAGGTGGGGGGTGGCCCGCCGCAGGGCGATGAGGTCGCGGACGAGGTGGAGCACGGAGCCGGGGTCCGCGCGCTGGTCGCCCACGTTGCGCGCGGCGGCGTCGCCGATCGGCAGC
>JALYMV010000014.1 GCA_030773575.1 Actinomycetota bacterium | reverse complement strand
CGGTCAGCCAGCGCCCCGGCGCGCCGAGCGGGACCCCGCGCCGCGCGGCCGCCCACCCGCCGAGCGCCAGCAGGACGCCCGGGACGAAGAGCAGGCCGATCCACCACTTGTCGTAGGAGACGAGCAGGCCCGGGAACGCGAGCGCGGCGAGCGCCAGCCCGAGGACGATCGAGCACCAGCCCTCCAGCCGCAGGTAGTCGGGATAGCGCACGGCGATCAGCCCAGCGCCCGGCGGAGCGCCTGGAGCGCGGTCTCGTCCTCGCGCTCCTCGACCGGGCGGCGGGCGGAGCGGCCCGTGTACGCCGTCATCGCGCCGTTGCCGCGGACGTCGACGCCCGCCCGCACGTCGGGCGCGAAGCGGGTCGGGCCCGTCAGCTCGATCCGCGCGACGACCTGGTCGGCGGGCTCGAAGCGGCGGACCCGCAGCTCGACCGGCGCGGGGCGCTCCGTGCGCGCCGCCTCGCGGGCGGCGGACTCCACCGCGTCGAGGGCGGCCTCGAGCGTGTCGAGCTTCGATCGCCGGACCGCCGAGCCGCGGCGGACCGTGACGCGGTAGGGCATCGGAGCGAAGGTAACGCTCAGGCGGCGATGAGGTCGCCGACGAGCTCGCGAACGCCGCCGCCGGCCCAGTGGCCTTCGAGGCGCTCCGTGATCGTCTGCATGATCCGCTGGGCGGCGACGTTCTCGCCGAGCATGGTCGCCGCGAAGCGGCGGATCCCGACGGCGCGCGCCTCGTCGGCGAGCAGCTGCGCCAGGCGCCGGCCGAGTCCCTGGCCCTGGAGCGGGTCGGCGACGACGATGGCCATTTCGGCCGTGTCGGGGGCCTCGGGCAGCCGCACGCAGCGGGCGACCGCGATGAGCGCGTCGGGGTCGTCGGCGCGCACCGCGACCAGGGCGACGTGGTCGTGGCCGTCGATCTCGGTCAGGTAGCGCAGCTCGGAGGACGAGAGGCTCGGCTTGGCCGCCAGGAAGCGCTTGCGGATGGTCTCCTCGCTCAGCCGGCGCAGGCCGACTTCGAGCCGGACCTTGTCGGCCGGCTCGATGTGGCGGACGAGGACCTGGGTGCCGTCGCCGAGCGTGAGGGGGATCGGGAACACGGTTTCATAGTAAGACTGACCCCCCTCCGGGTCTGTGAGGCGGCGCACGCTCGCCGCGTGGCGGCTACCGCTGGCCGACCGGCACGTACTCCCGCTCGCGCGCCCCCGTGTAGATCTGCCGCGGCCGCGCGATCTTCTGCTCGGAGTCGTCGATCATCTCGAGCCACTGTGCGATCCACCCGCTCGTCCGCGGAATCGCGAACATGACCGGGAACATCCCCGCCTGCAGCCCCATCGCCTCGTAGATGAGGCCGGAGTAGAAGTCGACGTTCGGATAGAGCTTGCGCGACGTGAAGTACTCGTCGTCGAGCGCGCGCTTCTCGAGCTCGGTGGCGATCTCGAGCAGCGGGCTCTTGCCCGTGACCTCGTAGACCTCGTCGAGGTGCTTGCGGATGATCCGCGCCCGCGGGTCGTAGTTCTTGTAGACGCGGTGGCCGAAGCCCTGCAGGCGCTCCTTGCCGTCCTTGACGCCCTGGAGGAAGTCGGGGATGTTCTCGACCGAGCCGACCCGGCGCAGCATGTTGAGCGCCTGCTCGTTGGCGCCGCCGTGCAGCGGGCCGTAGAGCGCCGCGACGCCGGCCGCCACCGCCGAGTAGGGGTCCACCTGGGAGGAGCCGACCGCCCGGACCGCGTTCGTCGAGCAGTTCTGCTCGTGGTCGGCGTGGAGGATGAACAGCACGTCGAGCGCCTTGGAGAGCCGCTCGTCGGGCTCGTACTTGATCTCCGACATCTTGTAGAGCATCCCGAGGAAGTTGCCGGGATAGTCGAGCTCGTTGTCGGGATAGACGTACGGCTGGCCCATCGTGTGCCGGTAGGCGAACGCCGCGAGCGTCGGCATCTTGGCGATCAGCCGGATGACGTGGGAGTAGCGGATCTCGGGGTCCTTGACCTTCGGCGCGTCGGGATAGAACGTCGAAAGGGCGCCGACCGAGGCCAGCAGCATCCCCATCGGGTGGGCGTCGTAGCGGAAGCCCTCGACGAACTTCTTGACGTTCTCGTGCACGAAGGTGTGCATCGTGATCGCGTGGATCCACTCGTCGAGCTGCTGCTGGTTGGGCAGCTCGCCGTGGACGAGCAGGTAGGCGACCTCGAGATAGCAGGACTGCTCGCAGAGCTGCTCGATCGGATAGCCCCGGTACTCGAGGACGCCCGCGGCGCCGTCGATGTAGCCGATCTCCGAGCGGCAGGACGCGGTGTTGAGGAACGCCGGGTCGTAGGACATCAGGCCGAAGTCGTCCTCGGAGACCTTGATCTCGCGCAGCGACATCGCCCGGACCGTGCCGTCCTCGACGGGGACCTCGTAGGTCTTGCCCGTGCGGTTGTCGGTGATGGTCAGCGTGTCGGCGGCGGTGGCTACGCCCCCGCCGTTCTCGCTCTGTTCCTGGGTGCCCATGTCGCTCCTCTTCGCAGGTCTCAGCCGCCCTCGTACCCGATTATGCGGGAGGGAGACGGAGCGGAGCTAGGAGGTCAGGACGCTGGTGGCCATGGTGGCCACCACCAGCACCGCGGCGAGCCCCATGACCGCCCGCGCCGCACCGGGCGACGACGGGAAGTCGTGGCGCACGACCCCGAGCGCGCCGACCAGGACGGCGAACAGCGTCAGGGCGCCGCCCGCGATGTAGAAGGGCATCTTGGAGATCTCCTCGGCGCCCTCGGCGGAGGCGAGGATCAGCAGGGCTTCGAGCATGGCGGGAACCTACCGCCTGTAGCGGCTCTCCGTGGCCGCCACCTGGCCCTGGTAGTGCGAGCCCAGCCCCTCGGAGCCGTAGGGCCGGCGCGCCGGGGCGTCGAGCGTCATGAAGGAGAGCTGGGCGATCGGCAGGCCGGCGTAGAGGCGGATCGGCACGCGCGTGAGGTTGTTGAGCTCGAGCGTGAGCGTCCCCTTCCAGCCCGGGTCGCAGAAGCCCGCCGTGGCGTGGACGATCAGGCCGAGGCGGCCAATTGAGCTCTTGCCCTCGATGCGAGCCACGATGTCGTCGGGCAGCTCGACCCACTCGAGCGTGCGCCCGAGGCAGAACTCACCGGGATGGATGACGAAGGGCTCGTCCCCCTCGAGGACGATCTCCTCGGTCAGGTTGCTGGGCGGCTCGCGGAGGTCGATGGCGGTCGCGCGGTGGTTGTGGAAGACGCGGAAGGAGTCGCCCAGGCGCAGGTCGACCGACGCGGGCTGGACCATCGCCGGATCCCACGGCTCGACCGTGATGCGCCCCGCCTCGACGAGCGCGGTGATGGTGCCGTCGGAGAGGACGGAGGCGGGAGCGGGCTCCACGCGGCGGGAGTCTGCCACGCGGGGCGGCTAGGAACGCAGCGTGCGCCCGCGGGCGTGCAGCGGCCGCACGGGGCGCACCCGCGGAGGCGGGAGCGGCGCCCCGGAGCCGTGGGGGC
>JALYMV010000013.1 GCA_030773575.1 Actinomycetota bacterium | reverse complement strand
GTCTCCGCCGCCGTCCGCCGCCGGCTGCGCGCGGGGCGCGGGGTCCGCGTGCGGATCGCCGTCTACGCCGTCTCGCGCGACCGCGCCGTCGCGCGTGTCGCGAAGACGGTCCGGCTTGAGCGCCGCTAAAGACGCTCGGACATCCGTCGATCAACCGGGTCGATCAGGGCGCCGAGGACGGCGCAGCGAACCCGAACCCGCACCGAACCCGACGGGAGATCCCCCAAGTGCTCCGCTCACCCAACACCGCGACGAAGGTTCTCGCGACGGCCGTCGTCGTCGGCCTCATCGGCGCCGTGGCCGGCGTCGGCACGTGGTCGGCCTTCTCCGGCACCACCTCCAACGACGGCAACTCTTTCGCCGCCGGCAGCGTGACGCTCAGCGACAACGACTCGGGCTCGGCGATGCTCAGCCTCTCGGGCGCCAAGCCCGGTGACTCCGACACCTCCTGCATCGAGGTCACCTACACCGGGTCGCTGGCCTCGGCCGTCCGGCTGTACGGCGCGACGACGGGGACCGGGCTCGACCAGTACCTCTCGCTGACCGTGACGCGCGGGACGACGACCAGCGCGTTCGACTCCTGCACCGGCTTCACCGCCGACTCCACCGACTACAACGGCAGCGGCGCCGGCGTCGTCTACTCGGGCACGCTCGCGGCCTTCCCCGACACCTACGCCGCGGGCGTCGTCGACCCCAACAGCACCGCGCCGGAGTCGTGGTCGACGAACGAGAAGCACGCCTACAAGTTCGTGGTCACCGTCCAGGACAACGACGCCGCCCAGGGCAAGAACGCGACGCAGCAGTTCACCTGGGAGGCGCGCTCCTAGCGGAGACGTCCTCGTGCGGATGGCCGTCAGGGGAGCCGGCCGGGTCGTGGCGCCGGCCAGCACGCTCCCGTGCGCGGCCGCGGTGCTCGCGCTGCTCGCGCTGCTCGCCGCCCGCCCGCTCGGCGTCCAGGCGCTCGTGGACCGCAGCGACTCGATGCAGCCCGCGATCGCCGCGGGCGACCTCGTCCTCAGCCGGCTCGGGCCCCCTTCGCGGGTCGCCCAGGGCGACATCGTGACCTTCACCGACCCTGAGGGGACCGGCCGGCTGATCACCCATCGTGTGGTCTCGCGCCGCCGGGGTGCCGGAGGGGCCTGGGCGTTCGTGACGCGCGGCGACGCGAACTCGGGCTCGGAGCATTGGACGGTGGAGGCCACGGGCACCGTCGGCCGCTACGTCGCGCGGGTGCCGCGCGCCGGCTACGCCGTCGCGTGGGCCAGCAGCCCGCTCGGGCGCGCGCTGCTGCTCGGCCTGGCCGGGCTCGCGCTCGGCGGGCTCGTCCTGCACCGGATCTGGGCGCGATGAGCCGGCGTCCGGCCGTCCTGCTGCTCATCGCCGCCGTGCTGATCGCCGGGACGCCGGTGGTGACGGGCGAGACATGGTCGGCATTCACCGGCCAGACCGACAACGCGGGCAGCTCCCTGGCCGCCCAGCGCATCTTCTCCGGGACGCGCACGACCTCCGCCTGGGACGTCCGCGACGCGGCGACCGGCACCGCGACCGACGACTCCGATGCCGTCTCCTTCGCCGGCGACGGCCGTGTCGCCGGCACGAACGCGCTTCCCACGACCTACGACGCCGCCAAGTACATCGAGTTCGCCATGGAGAAGAGCCTGCCGGGAGGGCTGGCCGTCGGCGACGGGAGCGTCCTGCTCGACCTCTCCCGCGCCGGCTCGGCGGGAACGCTCAGCTTCTTCGTCGAGCTGCGGCGGGTCTCCACCGGCACGGTGCTCCAGACCTACGGCAGTCCGTCCGCGCCCCTCGGCACCCTGACGACCTCGACCCCGCAGCCGTTCTCCGTGACCGCCGCCGCGCTCGACTCGACCACCCTCGCCAACGACGTGGCGGTGCGGATCTACGGGTGGGACACCGCCAACGCCCAGCTCGGCATCGACCGCGTGCAGGTCGACGGCTCGACCCCGCACACGACCTTCACCCTCCTGCGGTGGTCGGCCGTCGAGGCGTTCGGCACGCCGACGACGTTCCCATACCGCCTGACGGCCGCCGGCGACTCGCGGTTCGTCACCAGCGGCGACTGGGCGACGGCCTTCGCGTCCACCCGGTACGTGGAGCTGACATTCGACCCAGACCTGCCACCCGGCGCGACGGTCACGAGCGTGAGCCTGACGCACTCGTTCCGGTCGGCGTTTTCGGGCGGCGGACCCGACCAGTGCGTCTACTACGAGGCGCGCTCCGGCGCGACGGTCATCGGGTCGAGCTTCGGCGGGATCAGCCAAGCGGCCCCCTCGTGCACGTCGACGAGCTATCGGACCGACACCCTCGAGCTGACGGGGGTCGACACCGCGGGCGAGGTCAACGGCCTCGTCGTCCGCATCTACGGACGCAACTCCAAGAGCGTCGCCTCCCACCACGACCAGGCGACGCTGGCCGTCACCTACGGCCTCGACTAAACGCTCAGCCGCCGCTCGGCGTCACCCGGTAGGCGTCGAAGACCGCGTCGATCGCGCGCAGGCGGCCGATGGCCGCCTTGAGCGAGCCCGTGTCGCCGACCTCGACGACGAAGCGGTTCTTGACCATCGGGTGCGACACGATGCACCGCGCCTCGAGGATGTTGATCCCCGCCTCGGCGAACGTCCGCGAGAGATCCTCGAGCAGCCGGTGGCGATCCCAGGCGTCGACCTGGAGCTCGACCTTGAACGACGTCTCGTTGTCGCCCTCCCACTCGACGGCGACGAAGCGCTCGGCGTCCTTGCGCAGCGCGACCGCGTTCGGGCAGTCCTCGCGGTGGATGGTGATCCCGCGGCCGAGCGAGACGTAGCCGAGGATCGGGTCGCCCGAGACCGGCCGGCAGCACTTCGCGAGGCGCAGCGGGACGTCGTCGATGCCCTCCACCCGGATCCCGTAGGCGCTCGAGTTGGAGTCGGGGCGCCGCCGCGGCGCCCGGCGCCGGTCTGAGATCAGGTCCTCGGCGGCGGTGGTCATCGAGTCGTCCTCGACGCCCTCGCCCTGCTTGAGGCGCTGCATCACCTTGTTGACGACGACCTTCGGGGAGATCTTGGCCCCGCCGAGCGCGATGTAGAAGTCCTCCGCCTTGCGGAACCCCATCTCGCGGATGACGTCGGCCAGCAGTGGCGAGCCGGTGATCTTCTGGGCCGGGAGCCCCCGCTTCTTGAGGTGCTCCTGCAGCAGCTCGCGCCCTGTGTGCTCGGAGTCCTCGCGCGACTCGGCCTTGAACCACGCCTTGATCTTGTTGCGCGCGCGGGTCGTGCGCACGACGGCGAGCCAGTCGCGCGACGGGCCGCGATCGCGCTTCGAGGTCAGGACCTCGACGATGTCGCCCGACTTGAGCTCGTAGTGCAGCGGGACGATCTTGCCGTTGACCTTGGCCCCCACGCAGCGGTGCCCGACGTCGGTGTGCACTTCATACGCAAAGTCGAGGGGGGTCGCCCCGACCGCCAGGTTCTTGACCTCGCCCTTCGGCGTGAAGACGAAGACCTCGTCCTCGATGAGCTCGTTGCGCAAATGGTCGGTGAACTCGGCCGGGTCTGAGACCTCCTGCTGCCAGTCGAGCAGCGACTTCAGCCACTTGAGCTTGGCCTCCGAGGAGTCCGACTTGGCCTTCCCGCCGCCCTCCTTGTAGGCCCAGTGCGCGGCGACGCCGAACTCGGCCGTCTCGTGCATGTCGCGCGTGCGGATCTGGATCTCCAGCGGCCGGCCCTCGGGCCCGATCACCGTGGTGTGGAGCGCCTGGTACATGTTGAACTTGGGCATCGCCACCATGTCCTTGAAGCGCCCGGGCAGCGGCTTCCAGAGCGAGTGGATGACGCCCACGGCGCCGTAGCAGTCCTTCACCGAGTCGACGATGACCCGCATGGCCGTGAGGTCGTAGATCTCGTTGAACTCCCGGCCCTTCTTGGTCATCTTCGAGTAGATCGAATAGAAGTGCTTCGCACGGCCTGAGATCTCGGCGCGGATGCCGAGGGCCTCGAGCTCCTTGGACAGGTAGCCACCCGCCTTCTCGACGTAGCGCTCGCGCTCCTCGCGCTGCTGGCTCACGAGCCCCTTGATCTCCTGGTACTTGCGCGGGTGCAGGGTCGCGAAGGCGAGGTCCTCGAGCTCCCACTTGATCGCGTGGATGCCGAGGCGGTGCGCGAGCGGCGCGTAGATCTCGAGGGTCTCCCTCGCCTTGTCGATCTGCTTCTGCTTCGGCATGGCGCCGAGCGTGCGCATGTTGTGCAGGCGGTCGGCGAGCTTGATGAGGATGACCCGGACGTCCGTGGCCATCGCGACCATCATCTTGCGGTAGTTCTCGGCCTGCGCCTCGTCGCGCGACTGGAAGGTGATCCCGGTCAGCTTCGTCACGCCGTCGACGAGACCGGCCACCTCCTCGCCGAACTGCGCCTCGACCTCCTCGAGCGACGCCGAGGTGTCCTCCACCGTGTCGTGCAGGAGCGCGGCACACAGCGTCTCCGTGTCCAGGCGCATGCCCGCGCAGATCTTCGCGACGCCGACGGGATGGGTGATGAAGTCCTCGCCCGACTTGCGGTGCTGGTCGGCGTGGTGCTCGCAGGCGAAGACGAAGGCGTCGACCACGCGGCCGCGGTCGACCTGCATCGCGGCCTCGTCGACGTGCTCCTCGACGATCGCGAAGAGGTCGGCGAGCAGCTCGCGCTCGGGCGGCGCGAGGTCGAGCGGCGCCTCGCCCGGGGCGACGTGGGGCTGGCCGCCGTCGTCGTCGACCGGCAGCCGCC
>JALYMV010000012.1 GCA_030773575.1 Actinomycetota bacterium | reverse complement strand
GCCCGCAGGAGCGGGAGCGCGACGGCCTCGAAGGCGTCCTTGGCCTGGCCCTCGCCGGCGTCGGCGAGCGGGTAGTCCCCCGAGAAGCAGGCGTCGCAGTGGGTGCCGCGCTCGCCGCCGATCGCCTGGTAGACGCCCTCGAGGGAGAGGTAGGCCAGGGAGTCGCAGCCGAGCTCCTCGGCGATCTCGGCCTCCGTGCGCTCGTGGGCGATCATCTCCTCGCGCGTGGACATGTCGACGCCGTAGTGGCAGGGGTTGCGGATCGGCGGCGCGGAGATGCGCATGTGGACCTCGAGCGCGCCGGCGTCGCGCAGCATCTGGACGATCTGGCGCGTCGTGTTGCCACGTACGATCGAGTCGTCGACGACCACGAGCCGCTTGCCGGCCACCACGTCGGGCAGCGGGTTGAACTTCAGCCGCAGGCCGTGCTTGCGCAGCTCCTGGCCGGGCTGGATGAACGTGCGGGCGACGTAGCGGTTCTTGACGAAGCCGTCGTCCTGGGGCAGCCCGCTCTCGCGCGCGAAGCCGCGGGCGGCGGCGTTGCCGGAGTCGGGCACCGCGATGACGAGGTCGGCGCCGGGAACGGGCGCCTCGCGGGCGAGGAGCTCCCCCATCCGCGAGCGCGACGTCTGCACGACGCGCCCCTCGAGCCGCGAGTCGGGCCGCGCGAAGTAGATGTGCTCGAAGACGCAGAACGCGCGGCGCTCGCCGGGCATCACCTGCCGGGTGCGCAGGCCCTTGTCGGTGAGCGAGACGCACTCGCCCGGCTCCACCTCGCGCAGGTACTGCGCGCCGATGATGTCGAACGCGCAGGACTCCGACGCCACGCAGTAGCGGTCGCCGAGCATCCCGAGCGCGAGCGGGCGCAGGCCGGCCGGATCGCGGAAGGCGACCACGCGGTCCTTCGTCATCACCACGGTCGAGAAAGCGCCCTCCAGGCGCGGCATCACGTCGGCGATCGCCTCCTCGATCGTGGGCGCCGGGTGCGTGGAGAGCAGCGCGGCGATGATCTCGGAGTCCGACGTCGAGCGGAACGCGATGTTGTGCTCGCGCATCGAGGCGTGCAGCTCGACCGCGTTCGTGAGGTTGCCGTTGTGGCCGAGCGCGATCTCGCGCCGGTCGGCGCGCCAGACGGGCTGGGAGTTCTCCCACGAGTTCGCGCCCGTGGTCGAGTAGCGGACGTGGCCGATCGCCATCTCGCCCTGCAGCGCGCGGAGCTTCTGCTCGTCGAAGACCTGGTTGACCAGACCCTGGTCGCGCACGGTCATGATGTGGCCGTTCTGCGCGGAGGCGATGCCCGCCGACTCCTGGCCGCGGTGCTGGAGCGCGTAGAGGCCGAAGTAGCTCAGCCGGGCGACGTCGCTTTCGGGTGCGTAGACGCCGAAGACGCCGCACTCGTCGCGGGGGCCGTCTCGGGGATCCAGCAGGTCGGTGGAGGGGATCGTCACAGCTTGCGAAGCGTGGCGCGACCGGAGGTGAACCGGAGCGACCACCGTAGCAGCGGCTCCGGCGGCCGGCCGGGACCGACGACCGAACGTCAGCGCGCCGGGACGCGAAGCGTGGCGGCGGACCCGGCACGGTCGTCGCGGCCCACCGCCCTGACCGTCACCGTGACGCGTGCGCCCCGCCGAACCCCGGCGAGGAGGGCTTCTGGGCGGGCGGATCGACTCTCGCGACGGAGCAGGCGGCCGCTCGCGAGTCGCGCCCGGATGCGGTATCGGAACGCACCCTCGACCGCGCGCCACCGCACGACGAGTCGCGTGCCGCTCCGGGAGGCGCGCAGGCCGCGCGGCGCAGCGAGCGGCGGCGAGCAGCCGTCGCCGGGCCGATAGCGCGTGACGAACATGTCGCTCGTACCGTTCCGCGCCCAGGCCGCGAGCCCGCGGGCGCCGGCGGCGACCGTCCGGGCTCCGGAGCCCATCAGCGGCCGGACGTCCCACAGGCGCGACGGGCACCAGCTCCCGTCGGGCCGGCGCTGCGCGAAGCGGGTCAGGGCGGGGCCGAACTGGGCGGTCGGCTCCGCGCCGAAGAGCTCGATGCGGCTCTCGGCGTTGAAGCTGACGAACGGCATGGCGGGGCCCGGGCGCATGTCGGCCGGCACCTCGACGAGCTGAGGCGGCGCGCCGGGGGCGCGCACCTCGATCGGCCCGTCCTCCCCGACCCGGTGCGCCAGGGTGCCGTCCTGCGCGAGGGCGGTCCGGGGGGCCACCTCGGCGAACGGCGCGCCGGGCGGCGCGTGGGCCGTCCGGCGGTGGATCGAGCGGGTGGCGGGGTCAACGGTGCTGAACCGGAGCAGGGCGTCGCCTCGGGCGGTGCCCTCGAGCCCGTCCGCCGAGCCCTGGGCGACGACCTGCGGTTCCGTCAGCCCGCCGTCGCGCAACTCGGCCACCCTCACCCTGCCGTCGCCCCAGGCGAGGAGGATCCGCTCGCCGGCGAAGGTCGCCAGTACGCGGGTGTGCGTGGGGATGAGGACACCCGTGTCCGTGAACCGGCCGCGTCGGCTCCGGCGCCAGATGCGCGCCCCGCCGTCGCGAAGGGTCCCGGTGATCACCGCCTCGCCGCGCGGGCCGGCGGCGACATCCGCGAATCGGCCGACGCCCGGCAGGGTCTCGAGCGGCCCGAAGCGCCCGCCCGCGGGGCGGACGGCGAACTGGTGGCCTCCTCCGCCCTCTGCGATGACGAACGCGTCGCCGTCGCCCGAGACGACGAGGTCGGAGAAGTACGGCGAGTGATCGGCGACGCGCTCCGGCGGCAGGAAGCCTCGGCCGGACGGCGCGTACGTGACGGCCAGACCGGCGCCGCCGACCGGGGAGCCGGACGGCACCGTGTAGAGGACGGCGGCGTCGCCGGCGGCGTTGATCGCCGGGCGGGGGCTCCAGCCGGCGCCCGGCAGCCGCTCCGGCGCCTCCCACGACGCAGTGGCCGGAGCGGCGAGCAGGAACATGGCAATCGCGGCGAGCGCGGTGGAGCGGGGCACCCGGCGAACTATGACGCTCCTCCGCCGGACCCGGCCGGTACCGTCGCGTCAGGACATGAGGTCGGCGAGACCGTGCGCGTGGACGCGCGCGAGCTCGGCGACCGGCACGTCGAGCCGGCCGTGCGGACCCTGCAGGGAAAGCGCTTCGCCCCCGACCGTGCCGAGCGCGACGGCCGCGCCGCCGAACGCGCGCAGCGCCTCGGCCGGACCGGAGACGACGAACGCGCCCGGGCCCTCGCCGAACAGGCGCTCGAGGCGGTCGCCGCCGAGGCGCAGGACCGCGTTCAGGTCGATCGCCGCGCCGAGCCCGCCCGCCACGCAGCACTCGGCGAGCGCGACGGCGAGGCCGCCCTCGGCGACGTCGTGCGCCGAGCGCAGCGCGCCCGAGCGCACGGCCTGGCGGACGGCCGCATGGGTGGCGCGCAGCTCGCCGAGGTCGGCGTGCGGGAGGCCGCCCTCGATCGGCTCGCCGCCGAGCTTGGCCAGCTCGGAGCCGGTGAGCGACGGCGCCCACGAGCCCGCCGCGATCAGCGCCACCGCGTCGCCCTCCTGCGCGAAGCCGAGCCGGCCGGCCCGCGCGGCGTCGGGCAGCTCGCCGACCATGCCCACCACGGGCGTCGGGTAGATCGGCCCGCCGCCGCCCTCGTTGTAGAGGGAGACGTTGCCGCCGACCACCGGCACGCCGAGCGCACGGCAGGCGTCGCCGAGGCCCGCGACCGCCCGGCTGAGCTGCCAGGCGATGTGCGGCTTCTCGGGGTTGCCGAAGTTCAAGCAGTTGGTCAGGCCGAGCGGCTCGGCCCCCACGCAGGCGAGGTTGGCCGAGCATTCGAGCACGGCCTCGACCGCCCCGCGGTAGGGGTCGTGCGCGACGCGGCGGCCGTTGCCGTCGATGGAGACCGCGAGGGCGCCGGCGGAATCGGGGAGCCGCAGGACGGCCGCGTCGGCGGCCTCGGGCCGGCGCACCGTGGCCGAGCCGACCAGCTGGTCGTACTGCTCGAAGGCCCACCGCCGCGAGGCGAGGTTCGCCGACCCGAGCAGGGCGAGGAGCGTCTCGCGCTCGGTGGCGCGGGCGCCGAGCACCGCGGGCGGCGAGGGGTAGAGCGCGACGGCCGGCGGGGCCGGCTCGAGGTCGTAGAGGGGGACGTCGTCGACCAGCGCCTCGACCGGGAGGTCGCCCACGAGGTCGTCGCCGTCGTAGACGCGCAGGTGGCGGGAGTCGGTGACCACGCCGACCGCCGTCGCGCGCGTCTCCCATCGCTCGCAGACCGCCAGCACGTCGGCGACCCGCTCCGGCTCGACGACGCAGAGCATCCGCTCCTGGGACTCCGAGATCATGATCTCAAAGGGCTCCATGTCGGCCTCGCGCAGCGGCACCTTGCGGACGTCGAGGTCGATGCCGACCTCTCCCTTGGAGGCCATCTCCGACGCGCTCGAGGTCAGGCCGGCCGCCCCGAGGTCCTGCAGGGAGACGAGCAGCCCGCGCTCGAGCAGCTCGAGCGAGCACTCGAGCAGCTTCTTCTCCTCGAACGGGTCGCCGATCTGGACGGTCGGACGCTTCGCGCCGTCCTCCTCGCCGAGCTCCGCGCTGGCGAGCACGGAGGCGCCGCCGATCCCGTCGCGCCCCGTCCGCGCGCCGAACAGGACGATGACGTTGCCGACCCCGGCCGCCGCGCTGCGGATCAGGCGGTCCGCGTCGATGAGGCCGAGGCACATGGCGTTGACGAGGCAGTTGTGCTCGTAGGCCTCCTCGAAGTAGATCTCGCCGCCGACCGTCGCCACGCCGATCGAGTTGCCGTAGTGGCCGATCCCGGCCACGGCGCGCTCGAGCAGGTAGCGGGAGCGGGCGGAGTCGCGCGGCTCGCCGAAGCGCAGCGAGTCGAGGATCGCCACGGGACGGGCGCCGACCGCGAAGACGTCGCGCAGAATGCCGCCGACGCCGGTCGCGGCGCCCTGGAAGGGCTCGACGGCGCTCGGGTGGTTGTGGGACTCGACCTTGAAGGCGCAGGCCAGGCCGCCGCCGACATCGACCGCACCCGCGTTCTCCCCCGGGCCCATGACCACCCGCGGGCCCTCGGTCGGCAACGTGCGCAGCAGCTTCCTGGAGTGCTTGTAGGAGCAGTGCTCCGACCACATCAGGCTCAAGACCGCGAGCTCGACGTCGTTGGGCTCCCGCCCGAGCTTCTCGACGATGAGGTCGAACTCGGCGTCGGTGAGCCCGAGCTCGCGGTGGCGGGCGGCGACGGGGCTCACGCGAGCTGGAGCGCCGCGGAGCCGAGAAGCTTCAGGCCGTCGATCGAGCCCGTCAGCTCGTCGACTGCGTGCTCGGGGTGCGGCATCAGGCCCACCACGTTGCCGGCGGCGTTGGCCACGCCGGCGATGTCGCGGACGGAGCCGTTCGGGTTCTGCCCGGCCGCGTAGCGCAGGACGACCTGGCCGGCCGCCTCCATCTCCTCGAGGACCGGCGCGGGCGCGTAGTAGCGGCCCGTCTGGTGCTTGGCGGGGATCGAGAGCCGCTCGCCGGCCGAGCAGGCGCCCGTCCACGCCGTCTCGGGGTTGACGACCTCGAGCTCGACCTGGCGGCAGAGGAAGCGCAGCGACGTGTTGGGCAGCAGCGCGCCGGGCAGCAGCCCGGCCTCGCAGAGGACCTGGAAGCCGTTGCAGATCCCCAGCACCGGGCCCCCGGCGCGCGCGAAGCGGTCCACCGCGGCCATGATCGGCGAGAAGCGGGCGATCGCGCCGACCCGGAGGTGGTCGCCGTACGAGAAGCCGCCCGGCACGACGATCGCGTCCACGTCGCCGGGGATCTCGGCGTCCCGGTGCCAGAGGATCTCCGCCTCGCCGACCCTGGAGGCGGCCAGGGCCGCGTCGCGTTCGTCGCAGGACCCGGGGAAGCGCAGGACGCCGAACTTCATGCGCCCACCGGCTCCTGGATCTCGTAGTCCTCGATCAGCGGGTTCGCGAGCAGCGCCTCGCACATCTCCGCCAGCCGCGACGGGTCCTCGACGTCGAGCTCGACCAGCCGGCCGACGCGGACGTTGGAGACGCCGTCGAAGCCGAGGGCCGGCAGCGCGCGCTCGACCGTCTGCCCCTGGGGATCGAGGATCCCCGCCTTCGGGCGGATGAGGACGCGCGCCCTCACCGCGGCGCGCCGACGCGGTCGAGGAAGGCGGAGAACGGCTCGCCGGCCAGCAGCTCGTAGGCGGTGACGTAGCGCTCGCGGGTCGCGGCGACCACATCGTCCGGGATCTCGGGGGCCGGCGGAGTCTTGTCCCAGCCCGTCCCGCTCGCCCAGTCGCGGACGTACTGCTTGTCGAAGGAGGGCTGCGAGCGGCCGGGCGCGTAGCCCTCGGCCGGCCAGAAGCGCGAGGAGTCCGGCGTGCAGACCTCGTCGCCCAGGACGAGCTCACCGTCGGCGTCGAGGCCGAACTCGAACTTCGTGTCGGCGAGGATGACCCCGCGCTCGCGCGCATGGGCGGCGACCTTCGCGTAAACGGCGATCGTCGTGTCGCGCAGGCGCTCGGCGAGCTCACGGGAGCCGACCAGCTCGGCCGCCCGGTCGAGATCGATCGTCTCGTCGTGGCCCTCCTCGGCCTTGGTCGACGGCGTGAAGATCGGCTGCGGGAGCTGCTCGGACTCCTGCAGGCCCTCCCGGAGCGGGATGCCCGAGACCGAGCCGGTGCGCTGGTAGTCCTTCCAGCCCGATCCGGTGATGTAGCCGCGGACGATGCACTCGACGGGGAGCATCTCGAGGCGGCGCACGCGCAGCGCGCGGCCGCGCAGCTCCTCCGGCACGCCGTCGGTGGCGGAGATCAGGTGGTTGGGCACCACGTCGCCGGTCAGCCCGAACCAGAGGACGGAGAGGCCGGTCAGCACCCGGCCCTTGTCCGGGATGGGCGTCGGGTGGACCGCGTCGTAGGTGGAGATCCGGTCGGAGGCGACCATCAGCAGGTCGTCGCCGAGCTCGTACATCTCGCGGACCTTGCCGCGCGCGAGGAGGGGGAGGTCGGGGGCGATCGTCACCCGCCCGACGGTACCAACGCGCGCGGCGTGGGCTACCGCCGCGGGCGAAGCGTCACCGCAACGACCGGCCGATCGCCGATCCGGACGGTCGCCGGGACGTCCCGGCGG
>JALYMV010000011.1 GCA_030773575.1 Actinomycetota bacterium | reverse complement strand
GGCCTGCAGGCCGCCGCGCTCGCGCGGAGCGGCGGGGTGCGGCAGGGCGAGACCGTCGTCGCGCTCGGCTTCCCCGGCGGGGCGGGCCCCGCCGACGAGCTGACCTCGACCACCGGCGTGGTCTCCGTCTCGCGCACGACCTACCGCGACACGGCCGCCGACGTCCCCGTGCTCCCGGAGGTGGTCCAGACCGACAGCGCGCTCAACCCGGGCAACTCCGGCGGGCCGCTCGTCGACCTCGACGGCCGCATCGTCGGGATGAACGCCGTGGTCCGCTCCGCCTCCTACGACGGCCGGGCGCTGCAGAACCAGAACTACGCGATCGCCGCCGACCGGCTGCGCGCGGTCGTGGCCCGCCTGCGCGACGGCCGCTCCGCGGGCTGGACCGGGCTGACCTTCAGCTACCCGACCGCCGGCGAGCTCGCCGCCCGCCGCCTGCCCGCCGGCCTGCTCGTGACGGGCACGGTGCACGGCACCCCCGCCGCCCGCGCCGGGATCGACGCGAGCACCGAGGCGCTCGTCGGGGTCGACGGGCGGCCCGTCGGCACGACGCTCTCCTCCCTCTGCGCCGCCGTCGGGGACTCGGCGCCGTCCAGGCTCACGTTCGCGCGCCCGGGTGGGGCCGTGCGCGACATCCGCCTCGGCTAGCTCGCCATCTGGTTGGCCATCGCGGCCATCAGCAGCATCCCGCCGTCCACCACGATCGACTCGCCCGTGAGATAGGCCGCCTCCGGCGAGGCGACGAAGGCGACGACCGAGGCGATCTCGCGCGCGTCGCCGGGCCGGCCGGCCGGGATCCCCGGCCGCTCGATCGTCCGCGGGTCCTCGTCCTCGGCGCCGGTCATCGGCGTGGCGATCTCGCCCGGGGCGACCGAGTTGACCGTGATGCCGTGCTCGGCGAGCTCGAGCGCGAGCACCTTGGTCAGCAGGCCGAGCCCGCCCTTGGCCGCGCAGTAGGGCGCCGCCCCCCGCAGCGGCACGTGCTCGTGGACCGAGGTGACGTTGACGATCCGCCCGCCGCGGCCGGCGGCGATCATCCGTGTGGCCGCCTCCTGCGCGCAGAGGAAGGCGCCCGTCAGCGACACGTCGATGACGTGCTGCCACAGATCGAGGCCGATCTCCAGCGCGTCCGTGCCCGACCCGGTCGCCGAGTTGTTGACCAGGACGTCGACGCCGCCGAGCGCGTCGGCGAGCTCACCGATCACCGGCCGCACGGCGTCGCGCTCGGCGAGGTCCAGGCGCCGGACCTCCGCCCGCACGCCCTCGCCGCGGACCTCATCGGCGGTCGCCTGGGCGCCCGCCTCGTCGGCGTGCCAGGTGATGCCGACGTCGTCGCCGCGCCGGGCGAGGGCGACGGCGGTGGCCTTGCCGATGCCGGAGTCGGATCCGGTGACGATGGCGGTGGGCATCGCCCGCGTCCTACCCGCGCGACCGCTGCCCGAGCATCAGCAGCACCTCGATGCCGAACGTGACCCCGCTGCCGATCAGCGCGATCCAGCCCCAGCCCGGCACCTCGTCGAAGCCCTCGACCGCGAACGCGATCAGGAACACGACGAAGAGCGCCGTGGAGATCGCCCGCCAGGTCGCCGGCCGAGTGATCGCCGCGCCGTCGCGCTCGCTCATGACCGCGCCGCCGCCGCGGCGGAGCGCTCCGCCGCCTCGGGCGGGACGCCGTGGTCTGCGTCGTAGCGGCGCAGCTCGCGCTTGGCGATCTGCATCTTGTGGACCTCGTCCGGGCCGTCGGCGAGCCGCAGCGTCCGCATGTGCGCGTAGAGGCGGGCGAGCGGGGTGTCGCCCGAGACGCCCGCGCCGCCGTGGACCTGGATCGCGCGGTCGATGACCTTCAGCGCGACCGCCGGCGCGGCGACCTTGATCGCGGAGATCTCCACGTGGGCGCCGCGGTTGCCGACCGTGTCCATCAGCCACGCGGTCTTGAGCGCCAGCAGCCGCAGCATCTCGATCTCGATCCGCGACTCGGCCACCCAGTCGCCGACGTTGGCGAACTCGCTCACCTTGCGGCCGAACGTCGTGCGCGAGGCGGCGCGGCGGCAGAGCAGCTCGAGCGCGCGCTCGGCGGCGCCGACGGAGCGCATGCAGTGGTGGATGCGGCCCGGGCCGAGGCGCGCCTGCGCGATCGCGAAGCCCTCCCCCTCCCCCGCGATGACGTTGGCGGCCGGCACGCGGACATCCTCGAAGCGCAGCTCGGCGTGGCCCTCCTGGTCGTCGTAGCCGAAGACGGTGAGCCCGCGCACGACGGTCAGCCCCGGCGTGCCGAGCGGGACGAGCACCATGCTCTGGCGCCGGTGCTTGGGGCCGTCGGGGTTCGTCTTGCCCATGACGACGAGGATCCGGCAGTGCGGGTGCAGCGCCCCGGTCGTCCACCACTTGCGGCCGTTGAGCACCCACTCGTCGCCGTCGCGCTCGATGCGCATCTCGATGTTCGTCGCGTCGGAGCTCGCGACGTCGGGCTCGGTCATCGCGAAGCCGGAGCGGATCTCGCCGTCGAGCAGTGGGTGCAGCCAGCGCTCCTTCTGCTCGTCGGTGCCGAACAGCGTGAGGACCTCCATGTTCCCCGTGTCGGGCGCGTTGCAGTTGACCGCCTCGGGCCCGATCGCGCTGCGGCCGGTGAGCTCGGCGAGCGGCGCGTACTCAAGGTTGGAGAGCCCGGGGCCGTAGACCGGATCGGGGTGGAAGAGGTTCCACAGGCCGAGCTCGCGCGCCTGCGCCTTGAGCTCCTCCATCACCGCCGGCTGGGCGTGCGGGTCCCCCGCCTCGCGCAGCTGCGCCTCGTAGCGCTCCTCGCTCGGGATGACCCGGGACTCCACGAAGTCCTCGAGCCGCGCGTGCAGCTCCTTGCAGCGGTCGCTCAGTTCGAAGTCCATGAAGCGGATCTTCACCCATCCCGGCCGCTGAGCGCCACGCGGCGCGCATCGCGGCAAGTACTGCGCGCCGCGACGCGCGCCACGACCGGTCCCCTGGTGTCCGCGACTACGCCGCGGTGAGCTCGCGCTGCTCCGCGGAGCGGATCTCCACCGTCCGCGGCTGCTTGCGCTCGGGCTTGGGGACGATGAGCGAGAGCACGCCGTTGTCCATGCTCGCCGTGATCGTGTCCGGGTCGACGCCGTCGGGCAGCTTCACGCGCCGCTCGAAGGTGCCGAAGCCGCGCTCGGCGTGCGCCCACCGCGAGCCCTCGGCGATCTCCGGGCGCTTGCGCTCGCCGCGCACGGAGAGATGGCCGCCGAGGAGCTCGATGGTGAGGTCGTCGGCGGTGAGGCCGGGAAGGTCCATGGTGAGCAGCATGTCGCCCTCGCCGACGGTCACGTCGGCGGCAGGGAAGAAGCCGGCGCGCGTGCCGGCGCGCGGGATGAGCTGCTCGAGCGGGGCGAAGGGATCGAAGACGAACATCGCGGGCGGTCACCCCCTGTGTCGTGGTTGGTGGTGTCTGCCGGTGCCCATAGGCCGCGGCGCGCGGGTGTCAAGGGGCGGGTAGAACGTCGTGCGCGTGACCGGTATCGACGACTCACTCCACGCCGACGCGGCCGCGGGCCGGCGGCTCGACCGCGCGCTGGCCCGCGACCTCGGCCGGCCCGGCCCCGCG
>JALYMV010000010.1 GCA_030773575.1 Actinomycetota bacterium | reverse complement strand
GTTCTGCACCGTCTGCACGCGCGCGCCGCGCGGAAGCGTCGGGTGGAAGGTCGCCATGCCCCAGTGGTAGCCGAAGCCGGGCGCCTCGTAGGCGCGCGCCAGCGGCGAGCCGAGCATGACCGCGTCGGCGCCGCAGGCGATCGCCTTGGCGACGTCGCCGCCGTTGCGCATGCCGCCGTCGGCGATGACCTTCACGTACTCGCCCGTCTCGAGCATGTTCTGCGAGCGCGCCGCCGCGACGTCGGCGATGGCGGTCGCCTGCGGGACGCCGATGCCGAGCACGCCGCGCGTGGTGCACGCCGCCCCCGGGCCGACGCCCACCAGCACGCCGACCGCGCCCGAGCGCATCAGGTGCAGGCCCGTGTGGTAGCTCGCACAGCCGCCGGCCACGACGGGGATCGGCACTTCCCCGATGAACTCCTTGAGGTTGAGCACGCGCCCCTGGCTGGAGACGTGCTCGGCGGAGATGACCGTGCCCTGGATGACGAGGATGTCGAGCCCCGCGTCGAGCGCGATCTCGTGGTACTGCTCGACCTTCTGGGGCGTGAGGGAGGCGGCCACGACGACGCCGTGCTCCTTGATCTCCTCGATCCGCCGGCGGATGAGCTCCGGCTTGACCGGCTCGAGGTAGATGTCCTGCATCTCGCGGGTCGCCTGCTCGCGCTCGAGCGTCGCGATGCGGGCGAGCTGCTCGTCGGCGTCCTCGTAGCGGGTCCAGATCCCCTCGAGGTTGAGGACCGCGAGGCCGCCGAGGCGGCCGATCGCCACCGCGGTCTCCGGGGAGACCACGCCGTCCATCGCCGACGCCATGAGCGGGAGCTCGAAGCGGTAGGGCCCGAGCGTCCAGGAGATGTCGACGTCGTCGGGGTCCCGCGTCCGCCGCGACGGCACGATCGCGATGTCGTCGAATCCATAGGCGCGACGCGCCTTCTTGCCACGGCCGATCTCAACTTCCATAGCGGGATCCTAGGGTTCGGGGCGGACGAAAAGACCCCGTGCGAAGACGGGGTCCGGGAGGGTCAGCGGGCGCGCTCGCACGGGGCCGGAAGCACCCGTCGGAGGCTAGCACCGGGTCCGGCGGGAAAACGGGCGCACGCGGCGAAGGGCGGGCCCCTCAGCCGACCTCGGCGCGGAGCACCGGGCGCTCCACGCTGACCTCGTCGAGGATGCGCTCCACGCGGCCGGGATCGACGATGCCGGCGCCGAGGTGCTGGGTGGATTCCGCGCCCACCGCCACCCCGTAGGCGAGCGACTCCGGGACGGGCCGCCCGAGGTAGCGCGCGGCGACGAACCCGGCCAGGAACGCATCGCCGGAGCCGACCGTCGAGGCCGGCTCGAGCGCCGGCCCGCGGACCCGGTACAGGACCGGCTCGGCATGGCCGGGCGCCGGTGAGGGACCCTGAGGGCGGTGCTCCGGGGCCATCAGCGCGTAGCAGCCGTCGCCGGCCGTCATGATCGCCTCGCGGGCGCCGAGATCGACCATCTCGCGCACCGCGATCGCCTGGTCCTCCTCGTCGTTGAACTCGTGGCCGACGAGCTCCTCGGCCTCGAGGACGTTCGGCGAGATGACGTCGGGCTCGGCGCGGACTGCGCGGCGCAGCGGGTCGCCGTCCGTGTCGACCACCGTCTCGACGCCGAGCCGCCGCAGCTCGGGGATCAGCCGCGCGTAGACGTCCGTGTCGACCTGGCGCGGCAGCGAGCCGGCGAAGACGCACAGCGACGCGCCCTGGGCGAGGTAGAGCAGCTTGTCGACGAACATCTCGACCTCGGCCTCGGAGACCGCGGGGCCGCGCTCGTTGATCTCCGTCTGCTCGCCCGTGGTCGGGTCGATCACCGCGGTGTTCGTGCGCGACTCCTCGCGGATGCGCACGAAGTCCGACACCACGGAGAACTGGGTGAGCTGCTCGACGATCCCCGTGCCGGTCGCGCCGCCGGCGAGCCCCGTGGCGATCACGGGCTGCCCGAGCGTCTTGAGCACCCGCGCGACGTTGACCCCCTTGCCGCCCGGCATGGTCGTCTGCTCCACCGTGCGGTGACGGCGGCCGAGGCGGAAGTTGGGCACCGCGAGCGTCTTGTCGACGGCGGTGTTGAGCGTGACGGTGATGATCACGTCGCCTCCGCCCTGCGGCGGGGGCGCCGGCGGTTCCCGAACGACCTGCGGCGCGCCACGAGCCCCACGCTAGCGCCTACCGCGATCAGCGCCAAGACGAAGCCCAGCGGTCGGGTGACGTAGTCCTTGGTCTTCTGCGCCGTGCTGGCGGCGGGCACGGGTGCAGCGGCGACGAGGGCGACGGTCGCCACCCGCTCGCCGCCCACGATCACGTCGGCGGTGCCGAGGCGCTGCCCCTTGCGGATCGGGCCGGAGACCTCGCGCGCCGCGCTCGTGACCCGCACC
>JALYMV010000009.1 GCA_030773575.1 Actinomycetota bacterium | reverse complement strand
GCGCAGGGCGTCGCCGTGGTGGTGGCATCCGCGCGCCGGCAGCCTAGTCGTCGACGCGCACGCGGACGACGCTCTCGTCGTCGGCGGTGCGCGAGGCGAGCGGCAGGTCTTGTGCCCCGTAGGCGGGCGGCTCGGGCGGCAGCGGCCGTCGCGGCCGCAGCCCGGCCGCCATCACGCCGGCGCCCAGCGCCAGCAGCAGCAGCGGCCACCACAGCAGGGTGTCCTCGCCGCCGTCCGTCTGGACGGCGAGGACGATGAACAGCACGAGGTTCAGCACGCCGAGGTATGCGGGGCCGGGCTGGCGGTCGACCGCCCCGAACGCGATGAGGCCGCAGGCCGCGACCAGCACGACGAGCTCCCAGCCGGCGCCGGCCCCCTCGCCCAGCGACCCGCTGAAGACGGCGGCCACGCTCACGAACGTGAGCGCGACCCCTGCGACGAACAGCGCCGCCGCGTCGACGAGCAGGACGCTCGCCCGGTAGCGGCCGCCCCGCAGCACCAGCGAGACCAGCACCATGATCCCCGCCAGCCCGACGAGGAGCACGCGGTAGGGCGTCGCAGAATCCGGGTGGAAGAGCAGGTCGACGAGGTTGAGCAGCGCGCTCGCACCCGCCAGGGCGGCGATGAAGCCGCAGATCGAGGAGCGGGCCCGCAGCGCGCACGCGAGCGCGGCGCCCCCCAGCAGCAGCGACGTCCACACGACGGCGCCAGACGGATAGCCGTCGTCCCCCGCGCCGAGGACGTCGGCGAGGCGGAACAGCGCCACGCCGAGCAGGACGAGCCCGGTCACCAGCAGCACGGACTGATAGGCGGCCGGTGCGCCGCCCTCGAGCCGCGCCTGTAACCCGAGGGCGAGCATCACCGCCGCGGCGAGCGCGGCGTAGAGGAGGTGGACCCCGTCGCCGAGCGGCTCCTCCAGGCGGAGCTGCGCCAGCACGACGCCCGTCGCGAGCACGACCGCCCCGGAGGCGATGAGCGGCCCGCGATGCGCCGGCGGGCGCAGAAGCTCCATCGGCGGAGTCCCTAGATCCCCGCGTTCACCACCGGTTTCTCGCCCGAGTAGTCGTAGAAGCCCATCCCCGACTTCTGGCCGTACCAGCCGGCCGCGAGCATCTTGCGCAGCAGCGGCGGCCGGGCGAAGCGGCGCTCGCGGAACTCGTCGAAGAGCACGTCGCAGATCGCGCCCATCGTGTCGAGGCCGACGAAGTCGGCGAGCGTGAGGGGGCCCATCGGGTGGCCGGCGCCCGCCTTCATCGCGTCGTCGATCTCGGCGATCGTCCCGACGCCCTCCTCGTAGGCGCGGATGGCGTCGAGCATGTAGGGGACGAGCAGGCGGTTGACGATGAAGCCGGCGGAGTCGCGGGTCTGGACGGTGAGCTTGCCCAGCCTCTGGCCGAACTCGAGGCCGGCCTGGTAGGCCTCCTCGCTCGTGGTCACCGCGCGGATGACCTCGAGCAGCCTCATGACCTGCGCCGGGTTGAAGAAGTGCAGCCCGATGAAGCGCTCCGGGCGCGAGGTGGCGGCCGCCTGCTCGACGACCGCGAGCGACGACGTGTTCGTCGCGAAGATGGCCTCCGGCTTGACGATCGGGTCGAGCTCGCGCCACATGGCGAGCTTGGCCTCGAGGTCCTCGGTGATCGCCTCGAGCACCAGGTCGCAGTCGGCGAGGTCGCCGTAGTCCGTCGTGCCGTGGATGCGGCCCTTGACCGCCTCGGCGTCGCCCGGCTCCATCCGCCCCTTCTCCACCGCGCGGCCGAGCTGCTTGTCGATCCGCCCGACGCCCTTGGCGAGGCGGTCGGCGTCGATCTCGCGCACCACGACGTCGTAGCCGGCCTGGGCGGCGACCTGCGCGATCCCGTGGCCCATCAGCCCGGCGCCGCAGACGCCGACCTTCCTGATCTCTGGCATGTCTTCACGGACTCCTGTGTTCCGGTTCTCGACTGTCTCAGTGAAGCCGCGCGGAGCCTAATAGGGTCCGCCCATGGCCCTCGTTCAGACCGACGACCGCGGCGCGGTCCGCCATGTCGTCCTCAACCGTCCCGAGAAGCGCAACGCCTTCAACGACGAGCTGGTCCTCGCGCTCGGCGAGGCGCTGCGGGCCGCGGCCGCCGACGCCTCCGTCCACTGCGTCGTCATCCGCGCCCACGGCCCGATGTTCTCGTCGGGCATGGATCTCGGCTCGCTCAACGCGCTTGCCGACGACCCCGGGACGCTGCGCCCGTTCCGCCGGGAGATCATCGAGGTCTGGAACCTGCCGGAGGAGATGGCCAAGCCGACGATCTGCGCGATCCACGGCGCGTGCATCGGCGGGGCGCTCGAGCTCGCGCTCGCGTGCGACCTGCGGGTGAGCGCCGCCGACGCGGTCATGGGCCTTCCCGAGACGCGGATCGGCCTGATCCCGGACGTGGGCGGCTCCTCCCGCCTGCCGGCGGTGGTCGGGCTGGGGCGCGCGAAGGAGCTGATCCTGACCGGCCGGATGATCGACGGGACGGAGGCCGAGCGGATCGGCCTCGTCAATCGCGTCGCGCCGGCCGAGGAGCTCGACGCCGCCGTCGACGGGCTGGCGGGCGAGCTGCTCGCCTGCGCGCCGCTCGCGGTCGGCCTGGCCAAGCGGGTGATGGACACGAGCGCGAAGCCGGCGCTGTCCGCGACGCTCGAGCTCGAGGTCGCGATGCAGGACCTGTGCGCCCGGTCGGAGGACTTCGCGGAGGGCGCCCGCGCGTTCGCCGAGCGCCGGCAGCCCGAGTTCAGCGGACGCTGACCCCCGCCGCTCTCACCGGGCGTCGTTCCACTGCACCGGGCCCGCGGTGAGCAGGTGGGAGCCCAGCGGCCGGCCGAGCGCGGCCTGCGCCTCGCGCGCGGCGGCGAGGAGCGCCCGCAGGTCGATCCCGGTCTCGACCCCCATCTCGTGGAGCATGGAGACGACGTCCTCCGTCGCCACGTTGCCCGTCGCGCCCTTCGGGACGGGGCAGCCGCCGAGCTCGCCGAAGCTCGACTCGAAGGAGCGCACGCCGGCCTCGTAGGCGGCGAAGACGTTCGCGAGCCCCTGACCGCGCGTGTTGTGGAAGTGGGCGGTGAGCTGGACGCCGTCGCCCAGCGCCTCGCGAGCCGCGGGGAAGTAGTCGCGCACCTGGGCCGGGTTGGCCATCCCCGTCGTGTCGCCGAAGCCGATCTCCTCCGCTCCCGCGTCGATCAGCCGCCGGGCGATCGCGAAGACCCGCTCGGGCGGGACGTGCCCCTCGTAGGGGCAGCCGAAGGCGACCGAGATCACGCCCTCGCAGCGCAGGCCCTCGCCGCGCGCCCGCCCGAGCACGCGCTCGAGCCCCGCGAGGGACTCCTCGATCGTGCGGTTGACGTTCTTTGCGTTGTGGGTCTCCGACGCGCTGAGGAAGACGTTGATCTCGTGGAAGCGCTCGCGGTGAGCGAGGGCGTTCTCGAGGCCGCGCTCGTTCGGGATGAGCACGGAGAGCGAGACGTCGCCCGGTGAGTCGATGGCCGCGAGGACCTCGGGCGCGTCGGCGAGCTGCGGGATCACGTCGGCGCGGACGAAGCTCGTCACCTCCAGCCGCTTGAGGCCCGTGCGCGCGAGGGCGTCGATGAGGCGGACCTTGTCGGCCGTCGCGATGATCTCCGGCTCGTTCTGGAAGCCGTCGCGCGGCCCCACCTCGCGGATGTCGACGTGCTCGGCCATGCCCGCGATTCTAGGTCGAGACCAGCCGGCGCTCGTGCGTGCCGACGCCGATCACGCGGTCGCCCTCGGTCACCTCGACGTCGAAGCGCAGCTTGCGCTCCTCGGCGACCTCCCGCAGGACGGCGCGCACGGTGCACGTCGCGCCCTCGGGCGCGCCGGCCACGTGCTTGACGCAGACCTCGAAGCCGACGCTCGCCTTGCCCTCCGGGTAGTGCTCGTGGACCGCCATCACCGCGCAGCGCTCCATCACGCCGATCATCTGCGGCGTGGCGAGGACGGAGACGGGCAGCGCTCCGCCGACGTCGGTGAGCAGGTCGCCCTCGACCGTGAAGTCGTAGCCGGCCTCGAGCCCCGGCCTCATGCCATCGAGAGGCCGCCGGAGACGTTCAGGGTCTGGCCCGTCATGTAGGCGGCGTCGGGCGAGGCGAGGAACGCGATGACCGCGGCGATCTCCTCCGGCCGGCCGATCCGGCGCATCACGGTCGCGTCGATCATGCCCTGCTTGAGGCGCGCGCCGATCTCCCCGTGCTGCTCGGCCGCGGCGTTGAGCAGCGGCGTCTCGACCGGCCCGGGCGCGACCGCGTTGCAGCGCACGCCGTACCGCGCCGACTCGCGGGCGATCGCCCGGGTGAAGCCGATGACGCCCGCCTTGGCGGCGCTGTAGACCACGGAGCCCTGCGAGCCGACCCGGCCGGCCTCCGAGGCGACGTTCACGATCACGCCGCTCCCGCGTTCGTGCATCCCCGGCAGCGCGGCGTGGGTGACGGCGATCACGCCGCGGAGGTTGACGCCGAGGACGTGGTCCCACAGCGCCTCGTCGGTCTGGGTGAAGAAGGCGAAGCGGTCCGTGCCGGCGTTGTTGACGACCACGTCGAGCGCGCCGAGCGCCTCGGTGGCCGCGGCGACGCCCGCGCGGGCGGAGGCGGCGTCGGCGACGTCCATGGCCACCGCGGCGCCGTCG
>JALYMV010000008.1 GCA_030773575.1 Actinomycetota bacterium | reverse complement strand
GCCCGGCGACGCCTGGCTCGTCGCCGCCCACGACTGGGACATCGTCGGCGCGCGCAACGCGGGGATGCGCACCGCGTTCCTCGACCGTGGCGGCCCGCGCCCGGTGACCGTGGCGCCGGACCGGTCGCTGCGGGCGCTGGCCGAGCTCACGATCTGAGCCCGAGCCGGGCCGGCGGTTTGCGTGAGCGGCCACGTGCCAGCGGGTAGAACGACGGCATGCCCGATCACACGCTCGACGAGCAGCTCACCAAGTACCTCACCGACGCGCACTCGATCGAGGTCCAGGCCCTCGAGCAGATGCGCTTCGCCCCGAAGATCGCCGGCGACCCCGCCCTGAGCGAGATCTTCGCGGAGCACTTCACCGAGACCGAGGGGCACGAGAGGATGGTGCGCGAGGAGCTCGAGCACCGGGACGCGAGCCCGTCGCTCGTCAAGGACGTCGCCGGGCGCGCCGGCGGCTGGGGGATGGTGCTGTTCGCCAAGCTCAACCCGGACACGCCCGGCAAGCTCGCGATGCACGCGTACTCCTACGAGCACATGGAGCTCGGCGCCTATGAGCTGCTGCGCCGGATCGCCGACCGCGGCGGCGACGGCCGCGTGCGCGACCTCGCGGCGCGGATCGGCGCCGAGGAGCGCGCCATGGCCGATCGGGTCGCGGAGCGCTGGGACCGCGCCGTGGACGCGTCGCTGCGCGAGAAGGACGCCGACGCGACGCGCGAGGAGGTCGTCAAGTACCTGCGCGACGCCCATTCGCTCGAGGCCCAGGCGATCCAGATGCTCGAGGCGGGGCCGAAGATCGCCGAGTTCGAGGCGCTCGCGGCGCTCTTCCGCGAGCACCTCGAGGAGACGCGGGAGCATCAGCGGCTCGTCGAGGCGCGGCTCGACGAGCTCGGATCCGGCCCGAGCCGCTTCCAGTCCGGCGCCATGCGGCTCGGCGCGCTCAACCTCGGCACCTTCTTCAAGGCCCAGCCCGACTCACCGGTGAAGATGGCCGGCTTCGCCTACGCGTTCGAGGCCCTCGAGGCCGGCGCCTACGAGCTGCTCACCCGCACGGCCCGGCGGGCCGGCGACGAGCAGACGGCCGCGCTCGCCGAGACCATCCTCGCCAACGAGCAGGCGACGGCCGAGCGTGTCGCGGCCACGTGGGATGCCGCGGTCGACGCGGGGCTGGCGCAGCAGGTGGGCGGCTGACGACCGAGGTGGGCGCGAAGGCTGCCGCGTGACCGGCGGCTCCGCGCGGGGCGTCAGCTGTTGCGCAGGGCGTCGATCAGCTCACCCTTGTCCATCTTCGAGCGGCCGGAGATCCCGACCTCCTTGGCCTTGTCCATGAGCTCGGACTTCGACTTGTCCTCGTACTTCGAGGACTTGCCACCCTTGCTCGACGGGTTGCCGCCGCCCGCCTTGGCGTTCGCGATCCGCGCCGCCTTCTGCTTGCTCGCGCCGTCGTCGCGCAGCGCCTCGTAGGTCTTGTCGTCCTTCACGGACGAGCCGTGGTTCTTCGCCATCGCTGCAGCACCTCCGGGTCGTCGTTTCTGGCGCGTTCCTACCCGTTCTCCGCGGAGGCCAGCGCCATCCCGATCGTCCCCGCCTTGGCGACGGCGAGGGCGAGGTTGAAGGCGCCCTTCGCATCGCCCGCGGCGGCGAAGGCGACGGCCCCCGCCAGGAAGGCGAGCCGCGCGAGTCGAGCGGGTCGCGGTTCACCCGGCCCCAGTCGCCGAGGAGGAGCCGGCGCGCGCCCGCGGTCATGGTGACGGTGTACCGGATCCCGGCGCGCCAGGTTGGCGCCCGGGGATCTGAGCCGGGGGGTGAGGGGTAGCGCTCACTGACATGTCACGCGAACAGAACGTCGCCACTCAGGAGCGCCTGGGCGAGCTGATCAACCTCGTCGAGCGCTGGCGCCGCACGGACGAGCTCGGGATCATGCAGCAGATCGACGCGGCTCCCCAGGCCGCCTGAGCCGGTCGGCGCGATGGCCATCCCAGGCATCTCGGCGGTCCTCTTCCCCAAGGCGGTGGTCAACGCCTTCGTGGTGCTGGCCGACGTCCCGACGCTCATCGACACGGGGACGCCGGGCGGCGCGGCGAAGCTCCTGCGCGCCGTCGAGGCGGCCGGCGTGCGACCGGGCGACGTCGGGCGGATCCTCCTGACCCACCGGCACGCCGACCACGTCGGCAACGCCGCGGAGCTTGCGCGCGCGACGGGCGCCGAGGTGCACGTCTCCGCGACCGACGCGGCCTACGTCGGCGAGGGCCGCGAGCAGCCGCGCCCCCGCCCGGCGACGCCGCTCGGCCAGGCGCTGGTGCCCTACGTCAAGGTCGCGCTGCCGTGGCGCCTCGATCCGGTCGGGGTGCAGCCGACGCTGAGCGACGGCGCGACGGTCGGCCCGTTCCGGGTGATCGACACGCCGGGGCACACGGCGGGCCACGTCTCGCTGCTGTGGGACGAGCGCGGCGTGCTCTTCACCGGCGACGCTGCGGCCAACCTCACCCGCGTCGGCCCGCACCCGGCCTCCGACGACCCCGACCGCGCCCGCGAGAGCTTCCGCCGCCTCGCGGCGCTCGAGTTCGACGCGGCGTGCTTCGGCCACGGCCGGTCGATCGCGTCCGGCGCGCGCAGGCGCTTCGAGGCCGCGGCATGAGGCGCGCACGCAAGCCGCGCCGCCGGCGCTCGTC
>JALYMV010000007.1 GCA_030773575.1 Actinomycetota bacterium | reverse complement strand
GATCCACGCCGAGAACGGCACGAGGCGCGGCTCGTACTTCGCCAACGACGTCAACAGCTTGGCGAAGATCAGCTGGGTGACGTCTTCGGCCTCGTGCTCGTCGCGCACGATCGAGCACACATAGCCGCGAACAGAGGTTCAGCCCGATATCGACCCACCGATTAGCCAAGGATTAATCGACCGGGAATGGACGCATGTACGAGCGCCGCGCCGCGGCCGCGTCTCGGGCCCTTCTTGCGCGAGTTCAGGCCTGTGAGAGCATTGGCGCCACCTGCCATGTCCAGTGGAGCGAACACCGGTGGCCATCCCGAGCCGGGCGCGGCCTCGCCCGGCTTCCGGCAGCCGGTCCCGTACCGGGCGGTCTTCGAGTTCCTGCCGTCGGGCGTGCTGGTCACGAACGCGACGAGCCACCTGACGGGCGCCAACCTCACCGCGCGCAACCTCCTCGGCGCCTTCCTGGCCGGCGACGACCTGACCTGCTGCGAGCTGCTGGGGTGCCGGCGGCCCGGCACGCCGCTCGCCGACCACTGCATCACGCAGCTCGCACTCGAGCGGCCCGAGCCGCTGCCCGAGGTGCGGGTCGACGTCGCGCGCGAGGGGGCCGCGCCGGCCTCCTTCTGGGTGTCGGCGACGTCGATCGGCAACGCCGACGCCGCCGTGATCGTCCAGCTGCGCCCCGGCGTGGTCGGCGACCGGCGGCGGCGGACCGAGCCGCACTGGACGGCGGGCCCGCGGCTGCGCGTCTTCACGCTCGGGCGCACGCGGCTGGAGAGCTCGGAGGCGGCGCTGTCGGGGGAGTGGCTTTCGCACCGGCCCGGCGAGGTCCTCAAGTACCTCGTCTGCGAGCGCACGCGCGTCGTGCCGATCGACGAGCTGCTCGAGGTGCTGTGGCCGCAGGGGCGCGCCGCCGCGACGAACGTGCGCCAGGCCGTGCACACCCTGCGCGACCGCCTGGAGCCGCAGCGCGCCAAGCACGGGCAGTCCCCGTTCGTCGCGGCGCGCAAGGGCGGCTACGAGCTCGAGCGGGCCAACCTCTGGATCGACGCCGACGACTTCGAGGCGAGCGCCCGCGCGGGGCTTAGCGCCGCGCAGTCGGCCGACCTCGAGATGGCCGAGCCCGCGCTCGCGCGCGCCGCCGCGCTCTACCGCGGCGACTTCCTGGCCGACGACCCCTACGCCGAATGGGCGTTCGCCGAACGCGACCGGCTGCGCGACCTCGCCGCCCAGGTCCTGCGCGCGTTCGCCGATCTCAGGATCGACGCGGGGGACCTCGAGACCGCCTGCGAGCACCTCCAGCGCCTCGCCGAGCTCGAGCCCTTCGACCTCGACGCCCAGCGCGACCTGCTCGCGCTGCTCATGCGCCGGGGCCGGCACGCCGACGCGCACCGCCGCTACGAGGTGGTCCGCCGCCGCTACAAGCGGGCGTTCGGCGAGGAGCCCGACCTCGTGCTCGCCGAGCTCTCGGGCGAGCCCCGCCCGTCTTAGCCGATCTTCACGGCCGCGGGTAGCGTGCAGGGCATGTCTCTCCTGACCAAGCTCGCCCTCTTCGCCCGCTCCCCCCAGGGGCGGCGGGCGACCCGCAAGGCTATGCAGTTCGCGCGGAGCCCGGAGGGCCGGCGCAAGATCGCGCAGGTCCAGCAGCATCTCGCAACGCGGCGCGCGAAGAAGAGCCGCTAAGCGGCGGCGTCGTTGCGCAGGCGGACGCCGAGCAGGGCCTCGAGCTCGGGGATCGTCGTCGCCGCGCCGCGGTGGTGGACGGTGACCATCCCGAGCGCGCGGGCCGGCTTGAGGTTGCCCGGCAGGTCGTCGACGAAGACGATCTCGTCCGCCGGCAGCCCCATCCGCTCTGCGGCCAGCGCGTAGATCGCCGGGTCGGGCTTGCGCATCCCGACCTCGCCCGAAATCACGTTGGCGTCGAAGAGCTCGGGGAACGCCGAGCGGTCGTAGCGGTCGGGGCCCCACGAGTTCGAGAGCAGCCCGGTCCGCACCCCGGCCGACTTGGCGGCGCGGACCGCCTCGATCATCGCCGGGTCGGGGTGCATGCCGCCGAACAGCCGGTCGACCAGGCCGTCGGGCGCCACGCCGAGGACCTCGGCGAACGGGCGCTCGAACTCCGCCTCGATCAGTTTGCCCGTCTCGAGGTCGGCGAGCAGCCCGCGCGCCGCCGGGTCCTGCATGAAGCGGTCGCGCACCGTGTCGGGGGGCAGCCCCTCCGTCTGGCAGAACTCCTGGAACGCCACGAAGACGTCCGTGGTCAGGACCCCGCCGAAGTCGACCAGGAGGCCCTTAGCCATTCGCAACCGACCACGCCCGCTCCGCGATCTCCGGCACGCCGCGCTCGAGCAGGTCGAAGAAGGCGTCCTCCGTCGTCCCGGCCAGCCGGCGCTTGTAGGAGCCCTCGAGGAAGACGGCCGACTTCCACAGCGCGAGCGTCGTGTACCAGGCGACGTCGGACATCGAGCGCCCCGACCGCTCCTCGTAGCGGGCGATGAGCTCTTCGCGGCTCGGCCAGCCCGGTCCGCGGGTCACCGTCCCGAGGGAGAAGATCGTGTTCTCCGGATCGCCGGGCTGGGCGTAGGTGGCGGCCAGGTAGCCCAGGTCGGCGAGCGGGTCGCCGATCGTCGCGAGCTCCCAGTCGAAGATGGCGACGAGCCGCGCCGGCGCGATCGGGGCGAACATCACGTTGCCCAGCCGGTAGTCGCCGTGGACGATCGTCGCCTCGCCGGACTCCGGCTTGTGCTCGGCCAGCCAGGCGGTGACGCGGTCGAGCGTCGGCAGGTCGCGGGTCTTGTTGTGCTCCCACAGCCCGCCGAAGCGGCGCAGCTGGCGGTCGAGGTAGCCCGTCGGCTTGCCGTAGCCCTGGAGGCCGCAGGCGCGCCAGTCGACCGCATGGATCTCCACGAGCGCGTCGATGAGCTCCTCGCCGGCGCGGCGGTGCTCGGCCTCGTCGTCGAGCGCGGGCGGGACGGCGGTGGTGATCACGTCGCCGTTGACCTTCTCCATCACGTAGAACGGCGCGCCGATGACGCTGGGGTCCTCGCACGTGGCCAGGACCCGCGGTGTGCGGACGTCGGCCGCCTGGACGGAGCTCAGCAGCAGCGCCTCGCGCAGCACGTCGTGGGCGGAGGGGGGAAGCGGCCCCCGCGGCGGGCGGCGCAGCACCCATTCCTCGCCGCCGCGGCGGATGACGTAGGTGACGTTCGAGTGGCCCTCGCCGACCGGCTCGGCGCTCAGGTCGCCGCCGCCGAGGCCGTGCGCGTCGAGGAACGCCTCGAGCGGGCGGCGGACGAGCAGCGGCTCGAGCTCGAGGTCCGCGGCCTGCTCCGGGGTGTCGACGATGGCGGTCATGCGACGGCGGATCCTAGACTTAAGCCGCAACCTGCCATCCCTTCCGGGGTTATTGCTCCAGAGCCCGCCGCATGCGGCTCAAAGCGCCGGTCCCGCCCCCTCCCCGAGGTCCTCCGTGTCCCGACTCCCCAAGTCGCTGCTGCTCCTGCCCGCCCTCCTCGTCGCGGCCGCGATCGCGCCCGCCGCCGCCTCCGCGTCCTCCAAGCAGGTCATGACCTTCGAGGCCCCGCGCGAGCTGCTCTCGGACGCCGACCGCGACCGCACGCTCGACCAGATCAAGGCCTTCGGGGTCGACCGCATCCGCGTGCTCATGTACTGGTCGTCGATCGCGCCGGCTGCCAACTCCGCAAAGCGCCCGGCCTTCGACGCCGCCGACCCGGGCGCCTACCCCGCCGCGAGCTGGGGCCGCTACGACAACCTCATGCAGGCCGCGCGGGCGCGCGGGATCGAGGTCTACGTGACGCTGACCGGCCCGGCGCCGCGCTGGGCGACCCGCCGCAAGCGCGACAACCTCACCGACCCGAGCGCCAAGGAGTTCCGGGCGTTCGCCACCGCCGCCGGGCGCCGCTACGGCGAGCAGGTCGCGATCTGGTCGATCTGGAACGAGCCCAACCAGCCCCAGTTCCTCAAGCCCCAGTTCCGCCGCGGCCGCGCGGCGTCGCCCGCCATCTACCGACGGCTGTACCGGGGCGCCCGCAAGGGGCTGCACGCCGCGGGCAACGCCGGGGACACCATCCTGCTCGGCGAGACCTCGCCGCGCGGCAACGCGCGCATCGTCGCGCCGCTCGCCTTCCTGCGCGGCACCCTCTGCCTCTCGCGCTCCTACCGCAAGCGCTCGCGCTGCGGGCGGCTCGACGCGGAGGGCTACGCCCACCATCCCTACAGCCGCTCGTCCGGCCCGACGTTCGTCGAGCCCGACCGCGACGACGTCACCATGAGCGGTATCTCGCGGCTCGTGCGCGCGCTCGACCGCGCGGGGCGCGCCCGGGCGGTCAAGCGCGGGCTGGGCGTCTACCTGACGGAGTTCGGCACGCAGAGCAAGCCCGACCCGCTGGCGGTCTCGCTCGCGCAGCAGGCGGAGTACAACGCGATGTCCGAGCGCCTGGCCTTCCTCAACAAGCGCGTGCGGACGTTCTCCCAGTACCTGATGAGCGACGACGCCCCAGGCGAAGGCCGCGAGCGCTACGGCGGCTTCGAGTCGGGCCTGCGGCGCTTCGACGGGCGGCCCAAGCCCGCCTACGAGGCCTTCCGCCTCCCGCTCGTGGTCACGGACTACGGCCGCTCGGACGTCGGGTGGGGGCTCGTCCGGCCCGCCCGGGGGACCCGGACCACCGTGGTGGTCCAGTACCGCAACCGCGGCGCGAAGGCCTACCGCGACCTCGACACGATCACCACCAACTCGCGCGGCGCCTTCGCGTTCAAGACCCGCTCGAGCAAGGGGCGGCGCTACCGCGTCCGCTGGACCGCGCCGGACGGGGCCGTCTTCACCGGCCCGCCCATCCGCGCCTACCGGTGACGGCCCGGAGACGGGAGCGCCTCGCCGCCCTGCGCGACTGAGCAGACGCCCCTTCTCGAGCGCGACGGTCGTCGGGTAGGCGAACAGCGGGCTCGCGTTAGATTCCGGACATGGCGCAGCAGCTCTGGCTCCTCCGGCACGGCGAGGCGGTGCCCCATGACTCCAAGCCGTCCGACGACGAGCGCGAGCTGACCGGGCGGGGTGAGCGCCAGGCGCTGGCCGCCGGCGGCGCGCTCGCGCGGCTCGGGCTCGAGTTCGCCGCCTGCTACACGAGCCCCAAGGTCCGCGCGCGCGACACGGCACTGCTCGCGTGCCGCGCGCTCAACGTGGAGCCGGAGGAGGTCGCCGCGATCGCCTCGGGCTTCGACCGCGAGGCCGCGCTCGAGCTCCTGCTCGGCCACGACGACGCCGACGCGCGCGTGCTCGTCGTCGGCCACGAGCCCGACTTCTCCCGGATCGTCCATGACCTGGGCGGCGGACGGGTCGAGTTCAAGAAGGGCGGCGTCGCGGCCGTGCGGATCGAGCGCGGGTCGGGCAGCCTGCTCGCGCTGCTGCGCCCGCGCGAGCTCGAGTCGATCGCCGTGGCGGCGGTCGACGTCCCCGCGAGCTAGCCCACGTCGTCCGCCGACACGCCGTTGCGCGCGAGGATCCGCGCGGCGACGCAGTCGGTCGACGCGACCGCGCGGAGGAGGTGGCCGGCGTGCAGC
>JALYMV010000006.1 GCA_030773575.1 Actinomycetota bacterium | reverse complement strand
GTCGCTTCGCTCGTCCTCTGGGCGACGTCACAGCCGGCCGGACGTCGCTTCGCTCGTCCTCTGGGCGACGTCACAGCCGGCCGGACGTCGCTTCGCTCGTCCTCTGGGCGACGTCACAGCCGGCCGGACGTCGCTTCGCTCGTCCTCTGGGCGACGTCACACGAGCGATTCGAGCACCCAGGCGCCGTCCTGGCGCCCGAGCGTGAGCTCCTCGCGCCGGCCGCCGGCCTCGGCGCGGAAGATCGCCTTGTCCTCGTCGGTGCCCGGCCGGTCGACGATCCGCACGAGCGTGAGCTCGTCGGGGGCCGCCCCGCGCTCGCGCGCGTAGGCCTCGCGCGCGGCGGCGTCGAGCGTCTCGGCCTCCCAGCCGCGGTCCTCGGCGCGCGCGACCGCCAGGTCGTGGTTGACCTCCTGCAGCGAGGACTCGAAGACGGGCCGGTTGCGGGCCAGGCGGCGCCGCTGGGCGATCATGCCGCCGGCCGCCAGCACCGCGACGAGGGCGACCACCACCAGCAGGACGATCTCACCGGCCGACATGGCTTTCGATTACAGCAGGACGGCGCGCGAGTCGAGGTGCGAGCCGACCTTGCGCTTGACGCGCTGGAGCGCGTTGTCGACCGTCTTGCAGTCGCAGCCGAGCATGTCCCCGACAGCGGTGTAGGAGTGGCCGTCGAGGTAGAGCGAGAGGACGCGCGACTCGAGGTCCGACAGCGACGTCGACATGTGCGCGACGAGCGACCGCAGCTCCTCGGAGGAGATGACTTGGTTGACCGGGTCGTGGGTCGGCGAGCCCGAGAGGACCTCGTCGAGGGTCGCCTCTCCCTCGGCGGCGCCGGCCGGCGAGGAGGAGAAGGAGACATAGCCGTTGAGCGGCGTGTGCTTGTTGCGGGTGGCCGTCTTGACCGCGGTGATGATCTGGCGGGTGATGCAGAGCTCGGCGAAGTTGCGAAAGGACGACTCGCGGTCCGTTCGGAAGTCGCGAATCGCCTTGTACAGACCGACGAGCCCCTCCTGGATGAGGTCCTCGCTGTCGCCGCCGATGAGGAAGTACGACGACGCCTTCAGCCGCACGAAGGAGTAGTAGCGGCGCACGAGCTGGTCGTACGCGTCGGGGCTGCCCTGCTTGGCGAGCGCCAGCAGGTACGAATCATCAATCTGAACCTTCGCTTGAGACTTATGGGAGATGGGAGCCACGGATCAGCCTTTCCCGGGCTTCCGGCCCGCGAAGATTCGTGGCGCACTCCTCCCCCGGCGCCGTTATGCCGAGCTGAGAGGGGAAGTTCTCACCCTAAAGCTCAACCTGAGTGGCGCGAGAGTGACAGGGTTATGTCGATGTGTCAAGCCGCTTTCGCAAGATCTCGTACAGCACGACCGCGGAGGTCGCGCTCACGTTGAGCGAGTCGATGCGGCCACGCAGGGGCAGAGCGATCAGGTCGTCGCAGGTCGCTGCCACGCGCGGCCGCAGGCCGCGGCCCTCCGCACCGAGCACGATCACCACGCCGCCCGAGTAGTCAGGCGCGTCGTGGGCGGTCCGCGCGCCGGCCGCCGCGCCGTAGGTCCAGCAGCCAGCCTGCTTGGCGTCGGCGAGGAAGTCGGCCAGGTTGCGCACCCGGGCCACGGCCAAGTGCTCGACCGCCCCCGCCGAGGCCTTGCAGACCGCCGGGGTCACCTCGGCCGAGCGGCGCTCGGGGAGGATCACGCCCGTCGCCCCCGCGCACTCGGCGTTGCGGCAGACCGCCCCGAGGTTCTGGGGATCGGTGACCTCGTCGAGTGCCACGAGCACGGGATCCGGGCGGCGCAGCAGCTCGGCCGCGCCCGCGTAGGGATAGGGGTCGACCTCCGCGCAGACGCCCTGGTGGCCGTCGGAGCCGCAGCGCGCCTCGATCTCCTCCGCCGTGGCGATCCGGGCGCCCTTCGGGATGCCGGGCTCCTTCGCAGCCCGCTCCGTCGCCCACACCGCGTGCACCCGCCGGCGCCCGCGGGCGGCCTCGCGGACCGCGTTGCGCCCGTAGATGACCATCCGGCCGCCCTTCGGGCGCTCCGGGCGGCCGCCGCGGCTCACCCGGCCGGCACCAGCTCGGGGCCGGCGGGGCCGTCGCGGACCTCCCAGCCGAGGGCGCGGATCTCATCGCGCAGCCGGTCGGACTCGGCGAAGTCCCTGGCGGCGCGGGCTTGGACCCGCTGCTCGGCGAGCTCGGCCACGTCGGCGGGCGGGCCGCCCGGCTCGGGGTCGAGGAGGTTGTCGAGTCCGAGCACGCCGAGCATCTCGCGCAGATGGCCGTCCCCCACCCCGCTGCCGCGCCGGTTTGCTTCGCGCACCCAGTCGAACGCCGCCGCCAGCGCGCGGGCGGTGTTGAAGTCGTCGGCCAGCGCGTCGAAGAACTCGTCGCGCATCGGGGTCATGGCCTCGGGCGACGGGCCCGGGTCGAGGCGGCGGCCGGCGTCGCGGAAGCGCTCGACGCGCTGGGCGGCCTCCTCGAGGCGCTGGCGGTCGTAGGCGAGCGGCTGGCGGTAGTGGCCGCCGCTGAAGTACATGATCAGGGTGTTGCGGCCGACCTCGTCGAGCGCCGTCGCAAGCCCGCGGATGTTGCCGAGCGACTTCGACATCTTCTCGTCGTCGCCGAGCTGGATCATCCCGTTGTGCATCCAGATCCGCGCGAGGGGCTCCCCGCGCGCCCCGAGAGTCTGGGCCGCCTCGTTCTCGTGATGGGGGAAGGCGAGGTCGATCCCGCCGCAGTGCACGTCGAAGCCGACGCCGAGGAACTGCTCCGCCATGGCCGAGCACTCGATGTGCCAGCCGGGGCGTCCGCGGCCCCACGGCGAGTCCCAGGCGGTGTCCTCCTCCGGCTTCTCGGCCTTCCAGAGGGCGAAGTCGAGCGGGTCGCGCTTACGGTCGGCGCCCTCGATCCCCTCCCCCTGGTCCATCGCGTCGACGTCACGGCCGGAGAGCTCGCCGTAGGACGGCACGGAGCGGACCGCGAAGTAGACGTCGCCGTCGGCCGCGTAGGCGTGGCCGCGGTCGATGAGCTCGGAGATGAGCTCGACGATCGGCGCGATGGTCTCCGAGGCCAGCGGCTCGTGGTCCGGGCGCCCGAGCTCCAGGCGCTCCGTGTCGGCGCGGTAGTGGGCGGTCATCTCGCGGGCGAGCCCGGCCGAGTCCACCCCCGCCGCCCGCGCGGCGTCATAGATCTTGTCGTTGATGTCGGTCACGTTGATGACCAGGGTCACCTCGAAGCCCTCGCGCTCCAGGAAGCGCTTGAGCTGGCTCGGGACCACGTAGGGCCGCGCGTTGCCGACGTGCACCCGCGAGTAGACCGTCGGGCCGCAGGAGTAGATCCCGACGCGCCCGGCGTCGCGCGGCTCGAGCGGGACGACGGCCCCGGCGCGGGTGTCGTGGAGGCGGACCTGGCGCACGCGCCGGACGATAGTCGGGGACCCCGCGACGATGCCCGACCGCCGACCGGGGTACATTGGCCGCCGTGTCGGCACCTGAGGTCGTCGCGCGTGCGTTCCGCACGCTGCCGGATCGGTATCTGGGCGCCGAGGAGGGCTTCGACGCGACGTATCAGGTGCGCCTGGGCGACGTCGGCCAGACGTGGGAGGTCCGCTGCACCTCCCACGGCGCGCGCGTCCACCTGGGCGGGACCAACCGGCGGCCCGACGTCACGATCGGCACGGACGCGGTCACCTGGCAGCAGATGCGCGAGGGCGAGCTCAGCGGGATCGAGGCCTTCTCCCAGCGGCGGCTGACGGCCCGCGGCGACCTCGACCGGGCAATCGGCTTCGAGGGGATGTTCCGCCTGTCCGGCGGGCGGCCGCCGCTCCTGCGCATCCACGCCGTCCACGCCGGCGGCCTGAGGATCTCCACCCTGACGATGGGTGAGGGGCCCGACGTCCTGCTCCTCCACGGCCTCGGGGCCGCGAAGTCCTCCTTCCTCGACACCGCCGCGGCCCTGAGCCGCGAGGGCTACCGGGTTCACGCCATCGACCTACCGGGCTTCGGCGCCTCGAGCAAGCCGCCCCTGGCCGCCTACGGCCCGGCGTTCTTCGCCCGTGCGGTGATCGACGTGATGGATGCGCTGGAGATCGACCACGCCCACGTGGTGGGCAACTCGATGGGCGGCCGCGCGGCGATCGAGCTGGGGCTCGAGTACCCCGAGCGCGTCGGCGGGCTGGCGCTGCTGTGCCCCGCCGTGGCGTTCGTCCGGCGCGGGCTTCACCCGATCGTCCGGCTGCTGCGGCCGGAGTTCGGGCTGCTGCCCCACTCGCTCGGCCGCTCGCGGATCGAGAAGCAGTTCTGGTCGATGTTCGCCGATCGCGACCTCGTCGACCCGAGCCTGGGCGACATCGTGGTCGACGAGTTCGAGCGCGTCTACCGCTCCCCGGGCGCCCGGCTCGCCTTCCTGGCCTCCGCGCGAGCCATCTACCTGGAGGAGCCGTTCGGCGACCGCGGCTTCTATCCCCGGCTCGCCGGCCTCGAGCGCCCGGCGCTCTTCGTCTGGTCCTCGCACGACAAGCTCGTCCCGCCGGGGTTCCGCCACCACGTCGAGCGCTGGCTTCCCGGCGCCGAGCAGATCGTCATGCAGGCCTGCGGCCACGCGCCGCAGGTGGAGCGCCCGGCGCAGACCAACGGGCTCATCTCCCGCTTCCTGGCACGGGTGGAGCCGATGGGCCGCGCGACGCGCCGGTCGCGCGCGGCCGCTCGCGCGGCCTGATCGCACCTAGAATCCCCGCCATGGAAGACCGAGGCGAGGCCGAGCGCGCCCGATCGAAGCCGACCAACGGCCACGGCGACCCCGAGCATGCCCGCCGGGTCGCCGAGGCGGTCCGCGAGCGCGGCGGCGCGGGTGCGGCGCCAGAGAACGGCAACGGCAACGGGCACGCCGAGGGCGCGCACGGCGGTGGGGATCCGGGCGGCGAGGGCCGCGGCGGGCTGAGCGCGCTGCCCGGGCGCGTCGCGCGCGGCGTCGCGGGCCTCGTGTCGAGCCGCATCCCGGCGGCCGACCTCGACGAGCGCGACCCGGACTACATCCGCGAGTCGCTGCCGCGACTCTGGCTGCTGTGCTCGTTCTGGTTCCGCGGCGAGGTCCGCGGCCTGGGCAACATCCCGGAGAAGGGCCCCGTCCTGCTGGTCGGCAACCACTCGGGCGGCAACATGACGCCCGACACGCTCGTCTTCACCCTGGCGTTCTCGACCTACTTCGGCGTCGAGCGCGTCTTCCACCAGCTCGCGCACAACCTCGTGGTCTCCATGCCGTTCCTGTCGCCGCTGCGCAAGTTCGGGACGGTGGCCGCCTCGCACGACAACGCCCGCAAGGCGCTGCGCTCGGGCGCCGCGGTCCTCGTCTATCCGGGCGGCGACTACGACGTCTTCCGCCCGACCTGGCAGGGCGGGCGGATCGACTTCGGCGGCCGCAAGGGCTTCCTCGAGCTGGCGATCGACGAGGGCGTCCCGATCGTCCCGGTCGTCTCGATCGGCGGCCAGGAGACGGCGCTCTTCCTCTCCCGCGGCGAGCACCTCGCCAAGGCACTCATGCTCGACAAGATGTTCCGCCTCAAGGCGCTCTCGATCTCGCTCGCGCTTCCGTGGGGACTCAACGTCGGCGACATGGCGGGCCACCTCCCGCTGCCGGCCAAGATCACGGTGGAGGCGCTGCCGCCGATCGACCTGCGCGAGGAGTTCGGCGAGGAGCCCGAGCTCGACGAGGTCTACGACCACCTCGTCCGCCTGATGCAGGAGACCCTCGACGCCCTCTCGGCCGAGCGCCGCTTCCCCCTGATCGGATGAGAGCGGTCGCCTGCACGGACATCAACGCGCCGGCCGAGCTCATCTGGCGCGAGGTCTCCGACCCGTCGCGCTACCTGCACTTCATGTCCGGCGTGACTCGCTGGGAGGTCGTCGGCGACCAGCGGTCGGGCGTCGGCGCGCGCTACCGGATGCTCCTGCGGCTGGGTTCCGCGGAAGTCGGCGGCCTCATCGAGGTCGTCGAGTCCAAGCAGGAGCGCGACCTCGCCTGGGTCTCGATCACCGGCGTGGACCAGCGCGGGCGCTGGCGTCTGCGCGACCGCCCCGGGCAGCCCGGCCGCACGCGCGTCGAGCTCCGCCTCGCCTACGGCGTCGCCGGCGCCGGCCTGTGGGGC
>JALYMV010000005.1 GCA_030773575.1 Actinomycetota bacterium | reverse complement strand
CGTCGACGCCGCCCACGCGGCCGGCCTTGCCGCGGGCGGCTCGGACGCCGGCGCGCCCGGCCCGCGGCCCCAGTACGGCCCGCGCTACTACGCCGCCTACCTGCGCGACCCGGACGGCGTGCGGGTGGAAGTCGTCGCGTCGGGTTGAGATAACGTTGCGCCCTCGCCGGGGCCGTCGGGCCCTGGCCTTTCTTTGAGATACGCCTTCAGAAAGGTTCTCCTATGCCCGTACGCGTGGGGATCAACGGGTTCGGCCGCATCGGCCGCAACGTGTTCCGCGCCGCCCAGGAACAGGGCGCCGACATCGAGTGGGTCGCAGTCAACGACCTCACCGACAACAAGACGCTCGCCCACCTCCTCAAGTACGACTCCATCCTCGGGCCGTACCCGGGGACGGTCGAGCTCTCCGGTGACGGCCTGACCGTCGACGGCAAGGCGCTCAAGGTGCTCGAGGAGAAGGACCCCGCCGCGCTGCCGTGGGGAGACCTCGGCGTCGACGTCGTGATCGAGTCGACGGGCCGCTTCACCAACCGCGACGACGCCGCCAAGCACCTCGAGGGCGGCGCCAGGAAGGTCGTCATCTCCGCGCCGGCCAAGGGCGAGGACATCACGGTCGTCCTCGGCGTCAACTTCGACAAGTACGACTCGGGCTCCCACGACGTGATCTCGAACGCCTCCTGCACGACGAACTGCCTCGCGCCGTTCGCCAAGGCGGTCCACGAGGCGGTGGGGATCACGCACGGCCTGATGACGACGATCCACGCGTACACGGCCGACCAGCGCCTCCAGGACATGCCGCATTCCGACCTGCGCCGCGCCCGCGCGGCCGCGCTGAACCTGATCCCGACCTCGACGGGTGCCGCCAAGGCGGTCGGCCTCGTTCTCCCCGAGCTCAACGGCAAGCTGCACGGCTTCGCGATCCGCGCCCCCGTCCCGACCGGCTCGGTGGTCGACCTCACGTTCGAGGCGAGCCGCGAGACGTCGGTCGACGAGGTCAACGACGCGCTGCGCGCCGCGGCCGACGGCCCGATGAAGGGGATCCTCCAGTACACGGAGGACGAGATCGTCTCCACGGACATCGTCAAGAACCCGCACTCCTCGATCGTCGACGGTGGCCTGACCGCCGTGCTCGACGGCACGCTCGTGAAGGTCGTCTCCTGGTACGACAACGAGTGGGGCTATTCCAGCCGCTGCGTGGACCTCGTCCAGCAGCTCCTGTAGCTGAAACGTGCGGACGCTCGACTCACTCGAGGGGATCGAGGGCGAGCGGGTCCTCGTTCGCGTGGACTTCAACGTCCCCCTGGACGAGGCCGGCTCGATCACCGACGACGCGCGGATCCGGGCGGCGCTGCCGACGCTGACCGAGCTGCGCGAGCGCGGCGCCCGGCTCGTGCTCGCCGCGCACCTCGGCCGGCCGAAGGGCCACGACCCGAAGCTGTCGCTGCGCCCCGCGGCCGAGCGGCTCAGGGAGCTGCTCGGGGTGGAGGTGGTGCTCGCGCCGGCGGTCGTGGGCCCGGAGGCCGAGGAGCTCGCCGAGGGCCTGCGGAACGGCGGCGTGCTGATGCTCGAGAACGTCCGCTTCGAGCCCGGGGAGACGGAGAACGACCCCGAGCTGGCCCGGGCCTACGCGCGGCTCGCGCCGATCTACGTCAACGACGCGTTCGGCGCGGCGCACCGCGCCCACGCCAGCACCGAGGGGGTCGCGCACCTCGCGCGCCAGTCCGCCGCCGGCCGGCTGCTCGAGCGCGAGGTGACCGTCCTGCGCGGGATCCTCGACGATCCTGTCCGCCCGCTGGTCGCGGTGGTCGGCGGCGCGAAGGTGACGGACAAGATCGGCGTGATCGACGCCTTCCTGCGCCGTGCCGACACCATCCTCATCGGCGGCGCGATGTGCTTTCCGTTCTTCGCCGCCCAGGGCCACGAGATCGGCTCGTCGCTGTGTGAGGAGGAGGGGGTCGAGCCCGCTCGGCGCGCGCTGGCCCAGGCGGGCCAGGTGGGGGCCGCCGGCGGCCTCGAGCTCCCGGTCGACCTGGTCGCCGCCGGGGAGTTCAGCGCGGACGCCGAGCCGCAGCCGCTCGACGGCGTCGACGTCCCCGAAGGCCTGATGGGCCTCGACGTCGGGCCGCGCACCGCCGAGCGCTACGCCGAGGCGATCGCCGGCGCGGGGACCGTCTTCTGGAACGGCCCGATGGGGGCGTTCGAGCTCGAGCCGTTCTCGGCGGGCACCCGCCGGGTCGCCGAGGCGGTCGCGGTGGCGCCGGGCACCACCGTGGTCGGCGGCGGCGACTCCGCAGCGGCGATGGCCCAGTTCGGGCTCGACGACGAGGTCGACCATCTCTCGACGGGCGGCGGCGCCTCGCTCGAGCTCATCGAGGGCCGGGCGCTGCCTGGCGTGGAGGCGCTCTCTTGAACCCCGCACGGACCCCGTTCATCGCCGGCAACTGGAAGATGAACAAGACGGTCGCCGAGGCGGAGGCGTTCATTCAGGGGCTGCTCCCCCGGGTGGCCGGCGTGCAGGGGGTCGAGGTCGCGATCTGCCCGCCGTTCCTCGCGCTGCAGGCGATGGTCGACTCCGCCCGCGGCTCGCAGGTCGCCGTCTATGCCCAGACGATGCACGAGGCCGACTCCGGCGCCTTCACCGGCGAGGTCTCCGCTCCCATGCTCTGCGAGGTCGACGCCGACGGCGTGATCCTCGGCCACTCCGAGCGCCGAGGGCTGTTCGGCGAGACCGACCGTGCGCTGGCGCTCAAGGTCCCGAAGGCCCTCGAGGCCGGCCTCAGGCCGATCCTGTGCGTCGGCGAGACGGAGGAGGAGCGCGAGCGAGGGGACACCGAGCGCAAGCTGCGCCATCAGGTCCAGGAGGGCCTCGAGAAGGTGCCCGTCGAGCGGCTGGCGGAGGTCGTCGTCGCCTACGAGCCGATCTGGGCGATCGGGACCGGGCTGGTGGCGACGCCGGAGCAGGCGCAGGACGCCTGCGCGTTCGTCCGCGCGCTCGTGGAGGGCTTCGACAAGCAGGCCTCCGGGCGGGTCCGCGTCCTCTACGGCGGCTCGCTGAAGGCGGAGAACGCCGAGGAGCTGCTCTCGCTGCCCGACATCGACGGCGGCCTGATCGGCGGCGCCTCGCTCGACCCGGCCTCCTTCGCGCAGATCGTCGAGACGGCGCGGACGCTCGTCGCCCGGTGACCGTCCCCGCCGTCTGCCTCGTGGTCCTCGACGGCTGGGGCCTCGCCGAGCCGGGGCCCGGTAACGCGGTGTCGCTGGCCGAGACGCCGGTCTTCGACCGGCTGTGGGCGCAGAGCCCGCACGCGACCCTCACCGCGATGGGCCCGAGCGTCGGGCTCCCCGAGGGGCAGATGGGCAACTCGGAGGTCGGGCACCTCAACCTCGGCGCGGGGGCGATCGTGCCGCAGGACCTCGCCCGCATCGACGCGGCGGTCGAGGATGGGACCCTCGCGGCCAACGAGGTGCTGCAGTCGACGCTGCGCGGGGCGCCGCGCGTCCACCTGCTCGGGCTGGTCTCCGACGGCGGGGTGCACTCCTCCGACCGCCACCTGCGCGCGCTGATCGAGCTGTGCGCGGAGTGGGGGATCGACGACGTGGTCGTCCACGCCTTCACCGACGGGCGCGACACCGCCCCGACCGGCGGCGTGCGCTTCCTGGCCGAGGTCGAGGGCTGGTGTCAGGAGGTGGGCGTCGGACGGGTCGGCTCGGTGATCGGCCGCTACTACGCGATGGACCGCGACAGGCGCTGGGACCGCGTCCAGAAGGCCTACGACCTGCTCGTCCACGGGCGCGGCGAGCACCACGCCGACTTCGCCCCCGCCGCCGCCCGCGCCGCCTACGACCGCGGCGAGACGGACGAGTTCATCGCCGCGACCACGGTCGGCGAGGAGGCGCGGATCCGCCCCGGCGACGCGGTGCTCACCTTCAACTTCCGCCCCGACCGGATGCGCGAGCTGACCCGCGCGCTCGCGGAGCCGGGCTTCGCGGAGGTCGACCGCGGCGGCGCCGGGCCCGTCGAGCGCTACGCGACGCTGACGGAGTACGAGGAGGGTTGGCCCTTTCCGATCGTCTTCCCGCCGCATCGGCCGGCGATGACCATCGCCCGCGTCCTGGCCGACCGCGGACTGGGCCAGCTCCACGTCGCCGAGACGGAGAAGTACCCGCATGTGACGTACTTCTTCAACGGCGGGGAGGAGGAGCCGTACCCCGGCGAGGAGCGCGCGCTCGTCCCCTCGCCGCGCGACGTCCCGACCTACGACCACAAGCCGGAGATGAGCGCCCGCGAGGCGACGGACGCCTTCGTGGACGCCTGGCACACGCACGAGCCGGCCTTCGCGGTCATCAACTTCGCCAACGCCGACATGGTCGGCCACACGGGCTCGATCCCGGCGGCGATCGCCGCGGTCGGGACGGTCGACGAGTGCCTCGGCCGCGTGCTCGATGCGGTGGCCGCCCGCGGCGGCGCGTGCATCGTCACCGCCGACCACGGCAACGCCGACCACATGCTCGAGCCCGACGGCTCCCCGAACACCGCCCACTCGCTCAACCCGGTGCCGTTCGTGGTCGCGGGGGGCGGCGGTGGGCCCGGCGACCTGGCCGGCGAGGGGATCCTCGCCGACGTCGCCCCGACCGCCCTCGCCCTGCTCGGCATCGAGCAGCCGCCGGAGATGACGGGGCGGTCGCTGCTGGGCTGAGGGCCGCTCGGCCCTCAGCACGGGCTGGTCACCGGCGTGAGCACCCGCTCGATGTCGGCGCGCCGCGGCTCGTACTGCGGCGGGAGGACGAGCGACCGACCGAGCGAGTCGGCGGGCTCGTCGACCGCGAAGCCGGGGGAGAGGGTGGCGATCTCGAAGAGGACGCCGCTCGGCTCGCGGAAGTAGATGGAGCGGAAGTAGGTGCGGTCGATGATCGGCGTGACGCGGGCGCCGGCGTCGCCGGCGACCGAGCGCCACCGCTCGTGATCCTCGTCGCGCGACGCCCACGCGATGTGGTGGATCGTGCCGGCGCCCGGGATGCCGCCGTCGGCGGGCGGCGCGTCGTAGGAGAGGACGCTGTGGCGCTGGTCGCCCCGGGCGGCCCACGTGCCCGCGTACGGGCCGCGCTCGAAGCCGAGCGCCTCGAGCAGCGTGAGCGAGCGCGCGGGGTCGGTGGCGTAGGCGCGCACCCCGTGGAAGCCCGTCAGGGCGTGCTCCCCCGGGATCCCCGGAGCCGTTGCCGTCAGCGGCCGGTCGGACGTGGCGTCGTCGACCAGGAGCGCGATGCCGAGCCCCTCCGGGTCGGTCGACTCGAGCATCCGCCGGGCGTGGCGGGTCACCGGCCGGCCCGCGGCCTCGAGCCGCGCCGCCCAGAAGTCCAGCGAGGCGGCCGAGGGGACCCGCCACACCACCGTGTGAATCATGCCCCCGCTGTGGCGTCCGGGCGCCGCGCCGGGGAACTCGAAGAAGGTCATGATCGAGCCGGGAGCGCCCACCTCGTCCCCGTAGTAGAGGTGGTAGACGTCCGGCTGGTCGTAGTTGACCGTCTTCTTGACCAGGCGCAGCCCCAGCGTCTCGACGTAGAAGTCGACGTTGCGCTGGGCGTCGCCGGTGATGGCGGTGATGTGGTGGATGCCCTCGAGCCGCATGCGGCGTCTCGTCTAGCTCGTGTAGGCGGCCGCCTCATCGGCCGGCACGGAGTCCTGATCCTCCCGGGTGGCGAGCTTGGACGCCACCGTCGCGAGCCGGCGGCCCTGGATGCGCGCCGCGGTCAGCGCCTCGCCGGAGACGGGGTCGCCGCTCTGGCCCGACGCGTAGAACGTTCCGTACGGGTTGCCGCCCGCCGCGAAGAGCTGCTGGTCGGTGTAGCCGGGGGCCACGATGATCGCGCCCCAGTGGTAGAAGACGTTGTTGACGGCGAGGATCGTCGACTCGGCGCCCCCGTGGGCGTTGATCGCCGAGGTGAACGAGGTGGCGGCCTTGTCGGCGAGCTTGCCCTCGGCCCACAGCGGACCCGTCTGGTCGATGAACTGCTTGAGCTGCGAGGTCGGGTTCCCGTACCGCGTCGGCGTCCCGAGCGCGTAGCCGTCGGCCCAGTCGAGGTCCTCGACCGACGCCTCGGGCACCTCGGCGTGCGTCGCGTCGACGTGCGCCTTCCAAGCCGGGTTGGACTCGATCGCCGACGCAGGCGCCAGCTCCGGGACGCGGCGCAGCCGGACCTCCGCGCCCGTCTCCGCGGCGCCCTCGGCGACCGCCTGGGCCAGTGCGTGTACGTAGCCGGTCGAGGAGTAGTAGATGACGGCGATGCGGGTGGACACGGGGGAGGCCTCCGGTGGTGCGAGTCGGCAGAAGTAGTTGCGCGAGCAACCGTAGCGCGATTCCGTTGATCGCGCAATCACTGCGCCGCTACCCTCTGTGTCATGGCGCACGCCGACTCGCCTCCCGCAGGCGAGCTCACCGAGACGGAGCTCGGGGCCTGGCGCGGGCTGCTCCGGGTCCACTCCGCGCTCGTGAAGGCCCTCGACTCCGAGCTCGAGGCCGCCCACGGGCTGCCGCTCTCCTCCTACGAGGTGCTGGTCTCCCTCCGCACCGCGCCCGAGGGCAAGCTGCGGATGGCCGATCTGGCCGACCGGGCGCTGCTGAGCCGCTCGGGGATGACCCGGCTCGTCGACCGGCTCGAGCGCGAGGGCCTGCTCGCCCGCCGGCAGTGCTCCGCCGACGCCCGCGGCTGCTATGCGGCGCTGACGGAGGCGGGCGCGGCCTTCCTCGACCGCGCACGGCCCACGCACCTCGCCGGCGTGCGGGAGAAGTTCCTGCGCCACTTCGCCGAGGACGAGCTCGAGCAACTGGCGGAGTGGTGGGATCGGGTGCTCCCCGGCGCGGCGGGCGCCGGCTCGCAGCCTCCCAGGACTTGATAGCAAGCGACTCAGGTTTTATACTGCCGCGCAGCAGTCCGAACCCCCTTCAAGCACAGAGCGGAGGTGCACAGCCATGGCCATCGTTCGCTGGGAGCCGGTACGCGAGCTCAGCTCGCTTCAGCACGAGATGAACCGCCTCTTCAACACGATGTTCGAGAGCCCGACCGCCGAGGCCGGCAACAGCCTGCGTCGCTGGACGCCGGCGATGGACCTCGTCGAGACCGACGACCACTTCGTCCTGCGGGCCGACCTGCCCGGCATGTCCCAGGAGGACATCTCCATCGAGGTCGAGGACCGCGCCCTCACCGTCTCGGGTGAGCGCAAGGCCGAGCACGAGGTCCGCCAGGAGGGCTTCCACCGCGTGGAGCGCTCCTTCGGCCGCTTCTCCCGGTCGCTGACGCTGCCCGAGGGCGTCGACGCGGAGGGCGTGAGCGCGTCGTTCGACCGCGGCGTCCTCGAGGTCCGCGTCCCCAAGCCCGAGGAGCGCAAGCCGCGCCGCATCTCGATCGGCGTCGGCGGCTCCGAGCCGAACACGATCGAGGGCTCCGCGAGCCGGAACTAGCCGAGACCCGCGGGGGCGCGCGCTCATACTCTGGGCGCGTGCCCCTGTTCGACATCCACGCTCGCGACCCCGGTTCGCACGCGCGCACGGGGACCCTCCACCTCGCCCACGGGACCGTCCGCACCCCCGCCTTCGTCCCGCTGGCCACCAAGGCGACGGTCAAGACGCTCGAGGTCGGAGAGGTCGCCGCCCTGGGCTACGACATGGTCCTGGGCAACACGTTCCACCTCTTCCTCACACCGGGCCACGAGCTCATCGAGCGGCTGGGCGGGCTGCACCGCTTCATGCGCTGCGAGGCGCCGATCATCACCGACTCCGGGGGCTTCCAGGTCTTCTCGATGGGCCACGGCGCGGTCGCCGACGAGGTCAAGGGGCGCGCCCCCGGCGTCGGCGCCGACGGCCGCGCCGGCGGGGTCGTCTCGATCGACGAGGCGGGCGTTACCTTCCGCTCCCACCTCGACGGCAGCCGGCGGTTCATGGGCCCGGAGACGTCGATGACGGTCCAGGCGGCGCTCGGCTCGGACATCGCCCTGGTCTTCGACGAGTGCACGCCGTTCAACGTGACCCGCGACTACACCGCCCGCTCGACGGAGCGCACCCATCGCTGGCTCGAGCGCTGCCCGGACTGGCATGACGCCTCCGGACCTGACCGGCAGGTCGTCTACGGCATCGTCCAGGGCGGCGTTCACGAGGACCTGCGGCGGGAATCCGCCCAGTACGTGTCGGCCTCGCGCTGCGACGGCATCGCGATCGGCGGCTCGCTCGGCCAGGACAAGGCGCAGATGTACGAGGTGGTCGAGTGGGCGGCCGAGGAGCTGCCCGAGGACCGGCCGCGCCACCTGCTCGGGATCGGCGACGTCGACGACCTGCTGCGCGGCGTCGAGCTGGGGATGGACACCTTCGACTGCGCGATGCCCCACCCGGCTCGGCCGCCACGGCATGGCGGTGGTTCCCGACCCGGCCGCGCGCTGGCGGATCGACCTGGCCAGGGCGCGCTACAAGGTCGCCGACGAGCCGCTGATGGAGGGCTGTCCGTGCCCCGCCTGCGCGCACGGCTACTCGCGGGCCTACCTCCACTACCTGGTCAAGGCCCGCGAGACGACCGCGATGCGCCTGCTCACGCTGCACAACCTCGCCTACATCGCGCGGCTGATGGACGACCTGCGCGCCGCGGTGGCGACCGGCCGGCTCGCCGAGGCCTCTGCGGCGCTGCGCGCGGGCGCGGCGCCGGGAGCAGTGGCGACGCCGGGCCCCTGACCGAGGAGGGATCGAACGTGCAGCACGAGAGTGGGACGAGGGGCGAGATCCTGGACTTCAGGCCAGGCGCCGACATGACGTGGGAGATCGTCCGCGCCGACGACGCGTTGGAGACGATCAACAGCGTGGGCCCGGGCACCGGCGCCCCCCGGTCCACCGTCCCGCCCTCGAGTACGAGGCGTTCTTCCGCCGGTTCCACCGCCTGGTGAGCACCGGCGCGATCAAGATGCCGCCGAAGGACCCCCGGTCGCTCCTCTACTTCGGGGTGCTGTTCTCGGCGTACCCCGACCTCCAGCGGACAGTCAGGCCGCCGCAGGCGTCTCCAACCTGCTCGGGCGGGTCGGTCGAGCCCTCGGCCTCCGGGCCGGTACGACCGCCACGCCGTCGGTCTGCAGCACGTCGCGTTCACGGTCCCGACGCGCTCGCACGTCCACCGGGTCCACGATCTCGGGCTGCGACGCGGGGACACGATCCTGAACCCGCCACAAGAGTTCCCGCAGTACCCGCCGCCGTACTTCGCGACCTTCTGGCTCGACCCTCACGGTTTCAAGCTGGAAGCCGTCTGCACCATCCGCGAGACTAGGTGCGAGCCGGGCTGCCGCGCGAGGGCTCGATGGCGGCGGTGCGCACCTTGTTGGCAGCCTGGCACACAGGTTGCGGCGCCCCAAACTCTCTTGCATCTGGAGTCTGGCCTGCCATGCTCAGGCGGCGATGGAGTCCGCCACCCGCCGGGCCAGCTCGTCCGTCGAGGACTACGCGAAGGCCATCTACTCGCTCGAGGAGCCGGCCGGCGCCCCGGTGACGACGACCGCGATCGCCCAGCGCGTGTGCGTGACCCCCGGCTCGGCGTCGGCGATGGTCAAGAAGCTCGCCGACCTCGGGCTGGCCACCCACATTCCCTATCGCGGCGTGCGGCTCACCGACGAGGGGCGGCGCGTCGCGCTCGAGGTCATCCGCCACCACCGGCTCATCGAGCTCTTCCTGGCCGACGTGCTGGGGATGCCCTGGGATCGCGTCCACGCGGAGGCCGAGGTGCTCGAGCACGTCATCTCCGAGGAGCTCGAGGCCCTCATCGCCGCCAAGCTGGGCGACCCGGCGCTCGACCCCCACGGAAGCCCGATCCCCACCGAGGACTTCGCGATCGCCGCCCAGGCCACCCGCGCGCTCGAGGACCTCGAGCCAGGTGACGCCGGCCGCCTCGTCCGGGTCTCGGACGCCGACCCGGCGATGCTCCGCTACCTCGCCGAGCTCGGCATCGCCCCGGGCGACGAGCTCGACGTCGTCGCCCGTGAGCCCTTCGGCGGCCCGCTCACCGTCCGCTTCGGCGACCGCACGGAGGCGATCGGCGGGGAGCTCGCGCGCGCGATGCACGTGAGCGTGGCGGCGGCCTGAGGCGTGCGCCACCGAGCCCTCCTGCTCGTGCTCGGCCTCGCCCTCACGGGAGCCGCGCCGGCGAGCGCGGACATCGTCTACAGCGGCCGGTGGTGCGAGTCGCAGGCGCCGCCGCCGCCGAACGCGCCGCCCGGGCCGGCGTACTGCCCGATCGTCATCTGGCGCGCCGCCGACGACGGCTCCCGGCCGCGCCGCCTCACCGACGGGCCGGTCGACACCGATCCCGTGTGGTCGCCGGACGGCCGCCGCGTCGCGTTCACCCGGCAGCGCGGCGATCCCGAGGGCTTCGCCACGCGGATCTGGACGATGGACGGCGAGGGAGGCGACCAGCGCCAGCTCACCCCGACGCCGCGCAGCGGTGGCGGGCAGCGCCCCGAGGACTCGACGCCGGCGTGGTCGCCCGACGGGCAGACGATCGCCTTCACGTCGCGCCGCGGCCTCGACGACCCCGACGCCTTCGCCGGCGGAGGGGGCCACGTCTGGACGATCCGTCCCGACGGGCAGGGCATGCGGCCGCTGACGACGGGCGCGGGCAGCCAGAACGGCCCGTCGTTCTCGCCCGACGGCCTCCGCGTGGCGTACTTCGCAGGCGCCGCCCCTCCTCACTCCACCGGCATCGAGACCGTGCCGGTAACCGGTGGGCCCGGGCTGCCGGTGACCGTCGGCGACCTGCCGCTCGGCGGCTTCTCGCTGGCGTTCTCGCCCGAGGCCGCCGGCTCGCCTTCTCGCTCGCCGGGCGGCTGCACACCGTCTCGGCTCCGGGCGGAGCGCCCGAGCGCCTGACGGACGAGTACGCCGGCTCCGTCGCCTGGTCGGGCTCCCCGCCGGCGATCTACTACACGTCGAGCAACGGGATGGAGGATGTCATCAGACGGATCCCGGCCGGAGGCGGAGCGCCTTGCGACATCGCCCGGGGCGGCAGCCCGGACTGGCACGGCCCGCGGCTGCTCGGCCCGGTCGCCGACGTCCTCGCACCCGTCACCTCCGTCCTGCCCCCGCTTCTGTCGCTGCCCGCGGGCGCCTCGGCGCGCCCCCGGCCGCCTCGCCTGCCGCTGC
>JALYMV010000004.1 GCA_030773575.1 Actinomycetota bacterium | reverse complement strand
GGGAGCGCGAGCATCCCGGCGAGCGCGAGCGCGACCGCCTGCTGCCCGCACTGTTCGCCTACGCCGGCCTGCGGCGCTCCGAGCTGCTCGGACTCGACTGGGACGACGTCGACCTCGGCCGCCGGCTCATCCGCGTGCGCGTCGCCAAGGGCGGCCGCCAGCGCGTCGTGCCAATCCATCCCGGCCTCGTGCCGCTGTTCCTCGAGTACCTCGACACGCGACTGCCGCTCGAGGAGCGAGCCCTCTTCGTCGGCGTCCACGGCCGCAGGCTCTCGCAGACGGGGCGGGATCGCCCGCGGCTACCAGTCGCGGGTACCAGACGACGCGGCTTCAGGGCACCTCGCTGCGACCCATCTGCTCCGGGAACCGCGCAACAGGCTCAACGAGGTCCTTCTCGTTCACCAACCGGACGAAGCGTCCTACCGCAGCGGTGGATCCCGGCTGAGGCGCCGCGGGATGCCAGGCCGAACGGCGGAGGCCGGCAACCGCGGGTCGGTCACGGCCCGCTACTGCGATGCCGCGGCGTTCACGCGCTCCCGCGGCGGGACAGAGCAGGGACGCTTCGGGAGCCGGACACGCTCACGGTGCGCAATCCGTCGCTTCGGTCACGGTGCGCGCGGGTACGAGACCCCTTCGATGGCTCGCCGCCTGATTCTCCGGGCCCACAAGGCGACCTGGCAGAGCGACCCGGTCTGGCAGGGCGCGCGCGAGAACGTCGAGCGCCTCACCGCCACGCGCGACCGGGCCGAGGCCTTCTTCGCCACCTCGGTGGTGTACGAGCCGCTGTTGGGAAGCTGTTCCGCTCGGGCTTCGTCATGCAGCTCGCCGCGCACCAGGGCGACGTCATGACGCCGACGCTGATGGGCGCCGGCGAGTCCGACGCCGCCCGCGAGCAGCGGGGGGCCCGGGCACTGTTCGGGATGCTCGCCGACGACCCCGAGCACGGCGAGGCCAACAAGGCGACGATGCAGGAGTGGCTGGCGGCGTGGACGCCGATCAGCGTCGACGCCGCGAACCGCATGCAGCCCATGTGGTCGCAGGTCTCCGAGAAGTCCGTCCGCTTCGAGGACTCGCGCGCGCGCTCCGTCGCCCGCTTCGAGGACCTCCTCACCGACATCGGCATCCAGACCCCCCAGGAGGCACACACCGCATGAGCGAGACGACCCTCGACGACCGGTTCAAGTCCGACCGCACGTCGTCCAACCGCGCCGGCGTGACCCTGATGAACAACCAGGTCGGCTACGTCGTCGCCCGGCTGATGAAGGAGAAGGAGGGCGTCAAGGTCGAAGACCTGCCCTCGATGATCCGCATCGACGGCGAGGGCGAGATCCACTTCAACTACGAGGAGATCGCCGACGCCCTGGGCTGGCCCGACTTCGGCAACGACGACTTCGAGGAGATCATGTCGACGCACTACGGCCGCATGGTCGTGCTCGACGACGAGGTCGTCCTCTTCGCCAACCCCGAGGACGCCGCCGAGTACATCGGCTTCGACCTGCAAGCGACCGCGGAGTAGACGCTCATGTACGAGAAGGACGGCGAGAAGTACTTCGTGTTCGACACCCACCTGCACTTCTGGGACGCGAGCCCCGAGAATTGGGTGCCGGGCAGGGAGAACTTCGCGAAGGGATGGATCGAGAACTTCCACGGCTACCAGTCGCTCGCGCCGCCCGAGACCCACTGGACGATGGAGAAGTTCCAGAAGTACACCGTGGAGGACTTCGAGAAGGACGTCTTCACGGAGGGCCACGTCGACATGGCGGTCTTCCAGTCGACGTACCTGAAGGACTGGTACACCAACGGCTTCAACGACATCGAGCAGAACGCCGCGCTGCTCGAGCGCTTCCCGGGCAAGCTGATCGTCAACGGGCGCTTCGACCCGCGCGACGGCGAGGCCGGCCTGCGCCAGCTCGAGCAGGACCACGAGCGCTACGGCCTCAAGGGCGTCAAGCTCTACACGGCCGAATGGCACAGGGGCTCCAACGGCGACGGCCTCTCCCGTGGCTGGACGCTCAAGGATCCCGAGGCGCAGCCGTTCCTCGACAAGTGCGTCGAGCTCGGCATCAAGAACATCCACGTCCACAAGGGGCCGACCATCTGGCCGCTGAACAAGGACGCGTTCGACGTCGCCGACGTCGACCAGGCCGCGACCTCGTATCGCGAGGAGCTCAACTTCATCGTCGAGCACGTCGGCCTCCCGCGCATCGAGGACTTCTGCTTCATGGCGACGCAGGAGCCCAACGTCTACGCCGGCCTCTCGGTGGTCGTCGGCGGCCTGATGCACGCCCGGCCGCGCTTCTTCGCGAAGTGCATGGGCGAGCTGCTGTTCTGGGTCGGCGAGGACAAGATGATGTTCGGCTCGGACTACGCCATCTGGGAGCCCAAGTGGCAGGTCGAGGGGCTCGTCGACTGGGACTATCCCGACGAGACGTTCTCCGACTTCCCGCGCTGGACGACGGAGGCGAAGAAGAAGGTGCTGGGCCTCAACGCGGCCAAGCTGTACGGCATCGACGTCCCGGCGGAGTTCCAGCTCCCGCCGGACACGAGCGCCCCGGCCTCCGAGGACGACGCGCAGCTGGTCGAGAAGGCCACGGCGTGACAGATCGCGCACTCGTCCTCGGCGCGCTCGGGACGGTCTACGACCCCGAGCTCGACGAGCCGATCACCTCGCTGGAGTTCGTCACCTCGTGCGCGGTCTCGCCCGAGGGGGACGTCGAGGTCCGGCTCCGGCTGCCGACGTCGCAGTGCGCGCCCAACTTCGCGTACCTCATGGCCGCCGACGCACGCACCGCGGTGCGCCGGCTGCCGGCGGTCCGCGAGGTCACGGTCCTCCTGGAGGGTCACTACACGGAGGACGAGATCAACGGCGCCGTCGGGCGCGGCGCGTCCTTCGAGGGGGCCTTCCCGGGCGAGACGCAGGGCGAGCTCGAGGCCCTCCGCGAGCTCTTCCAGCGCAAGGCGCTCGTCGCCCGCCAGTCCGCCGTCTGCGAGGCGCTGCTGGCCGGTGGGCCCTCCCTCGAGCAGATCGCCGCCCGCCGGGTGGCCGATCTCCCCGACGGCCCGGAGTGGCGGCGCTGCCTCGAGCTGCGCGCCCAGCTCGGCATCCCGGCGGACGCGGGAGCCCCGGCGTTCGTGACACCCGACGGCGAGCCGATCGGCTCGGCCGACCTGCAGCGCTTCATGCGCATGGCCCGGCTCGTCCGGACCAGCCTCGAGGCCAACGGGGGCATCTGCCGCTCGTTGCTGCGGAGTCGCTACGGACTTCCCGAGTCAGAGGAGGTGGCGGCGTGAAGGCTGCCCGTTTGCACGAGTACCACGGCCCGCACCAGTACGTCGGGGCGCTCATGCTCGAGGAGCTCGCCGAGCCCACCATCGACGGGCCGCACGACGTCATCGTGAAGATCGGCGGCGCGGGGCTGTGCCGCACCGACCTGCACATCATCGAGGGCCAGTGGGCGGAGAAGTCCGGCGTCGAGCTCCCGTACATCCTCGGCCACGAGAACGCGGGCTGGGTGCACGAGATCGGCTCGGCGGTCACCAACGTCGCCGTCGGCGACACGGTGATCCTGCACCCGCTGATGACCTGCGGCCTGTGCCGCGCGTGCCGCGCCGGCGACGACGTCCACTGCGAGAACAACCAGTTCCCGGGGATCTCGACCGACGGCGGCTTCGCCGAGCTCATCAAGACGACCGCGCGCTCGGTCGTCCGGCTCGAGCCGACCCTGCACCCCCGCGACATCGCGGCGCTCGCCGACGCGGGCCTGACCGCCTACCACGCGGTCAAGAAGGCCGTCGGGCAGCTCTACCCGGGCGCCCGGGCCCTGGTCATCGGCGCGGGTGGGCTCGGCCACATCGGGATCCAGTGCCTGCGGGCCATGACCCCGGCCGAGATCATCGTGCTCGACCCCAACGAAGGTGCGCTCGCGCTGGCCGGCGAGCTCGGCGCCGACCACACCGTGCGCTTCGGCGACGGTCACGTCGACAAGGTGCTCGACATGACCAACGGCCTCGGCTGCGAGGCGGTCATCGACTTCGTCGGCGAGGGCGGGGCGATCCAGGCCGGCGTCGACAGCCTGCGCCAGGCGGGGAACTACTACGTCATCGGCTACGGCGAGAACATCGACGTGCCGACGATCGACATCGTCTCCAAGGAGATCAACTTCATCGGCAACCTGGTCGGGTCCTACAACGACCTCGCCGAGCTCATGACGCTCACCGGCGACGGGAAGGTGACGCTCCACACGAGCACCTATCCGCTCGACGCGGTCAACGACGCGATGGACGACCTCGACAACGGACGGCTCCGCGGGCGGGGGATTCTCATGCCCGCCGGGACCGAGTAACCAGGAGCTCCGACCATGGGCAAGGCTCTCCACTTCAACCACGATGGGGGCGACGAGGGCCGGGGCGGGCAACTGGCGCTCGACGCCTGACAGAGCTGACCCCCGGCCAAGTCCGCACAAGAGCGGGAACGAAGCTTGGGCGGCTGGCCCGGGCAGCCGGTGCGGCGGCTATCGTCCCGGCCGCGGTGTGGAGCGATGCCGGCCGGCGGCCGGGCGCCCGCGCCGAGCGGTTCCATGGAGATCGCCGAGGTCAGCTGTCAGCGACCCTGACGAGTTCCCTGCTTGTGGACACATAGAAAAGCCCCGCCGGAGCGGGGCTTTTCCGTAGCAGGCCGGTAAGCCGGATTCTGTCGTGAGCAGCCATCCATCTGTGCGGCCGACCTGGACCTCGGCGGGCAGCCTTCGAGCGGTCCTGCTTGGCCTTGCATCGGGTGGGGTTTACCTGGCCGCCGCGTCGCCGCGGCGCCGGTGCGCTCTTACCGCACCTTTTCAACCTTGCCTCGCGCGGCCTGACGGCCGCCGGTAGGCGGTGTGTTTTCTGTGGCACTGGCCCGCGGGTTTCCCCGGGTCGGCGTTACCGACCACCCTGCCCTGTGATGTCCGGACTTTCCTCGAGGCCGCTCGCGCGGCCCCGCGGCTGCTTGGCCTGCGCCACCGAAGGTAACGCGTTCTCAACGCAAATGAGTGAACCATCCGGGCTCGCCGTCCGATGACACGTACAGACTCATGTCCGTGTACGACGTCATCTACATCGACGCGCAGGGCTCCGAGAGCCCGATCGCAGAGGCCGTCGAGGAGCGGGCGGAAGCCGCCGAGCTCGCCCGCCGGGTGGCGGCCGAGCGCGGCGCCGGCCGGCTGGTGCTTCCGGGGTCGGGCAAGCTGCTCAACTGCGTCTGCGTCGTCCCGAAGCCCTCGCGCTGAACTCGTCTACCGTCCCTCGCGTCGAGCGAGGATGCGGAGGGCGGATGCGGGTCGGGGTGATCGGTGGCGGCTTGATGGGATCGGGCATCGCAGAGGTCTGCGCGCGGTCGGGCGTCGACGTGACGGTCGTGGAGGCCGACGAGGCGCGCGCCGAGCGGTCACGCGAGGCGATCGAGCGCTCGCTGGCGCGCGCGGCGCGGTCGGGCAAGCTCGCCGAGGACGACCGCGCGGCCGCCGCCGAGCGCCTGGCCGTCACCACCGCGCTCGAGGACATCGAGGGCGCCGACGCCGCGGTCGAGGCGATCGTCGAGGACGAGAACGCCAAGCGCGAGCTGTTCCGCCGCATCGACGAGATCCTCCCCGACGCGTCGTTCCTGGCCTCCAACACCTCCTCGGTGCCGATCATGAAGCTGGCCGCCGAAACCTCCCAGCCCGAGCGCGTCCTCGGCCTGCACTTCTTCAACCCCGTGCCGGTGCTGCCGCTCGTCGAGCTCGTGCGCTCGATCATGACCTCCGAGGAGACGCTGGCCACGGCGCGCGAGTTCGTCGAGGGGACGCTCGGCAAGTCCTGCATCGACTCCCAGGACCGGGCGGGCTTCGTGGTCAACGCGCTGCTGGTCCCCTACCTCCTCGCCGCGATCCGCATGTACGAGTCGGGCTTCGCCTCCAAGGAGGACATCGATCGCGGGATGGTGCAGGGCTGCGCGCACCCGATGGGGCCGCTCGCGCTGTCGGACCTGATCGGGCTCGACACGCTGCTCGCCGTCTCCGAGTCGCTCTACGAGGAGTTCCGCGACCCGGGCTCGGTCGCGCCGGCGCTGCTCAACCGGATGGTCGAGGCCGGCCTGCTCGGCCGCAAGTCGGGGCGTGGCTTCTACGACTACTCGCGCTGAGCGCGCGGGCGGGCGGGCGCCGCTAGGCGAGGATCGACGAGTGGCGGGCGACGACCTGCCAGGCGCCGTCGCGGCGCGACCAGACGTCGGTGAGGCGGAACATCGAGGAGAGATCGCGGCCGTTGAAGGACGCGATCTGGGAGTAGCGGGAGTGCACGACCGCCGTGTCGCCGGCTACGACGACGTTCATCTCGTCGTAGTAGAAGGACGAGATCGTGTAGCCGCCGAGCGCCGCGCCCATCCACGCCTCGCGGGACATCGGGTCGGGATCGATGTGGATCGCCGTGAAGGCGAACTCCGGCGCGACGAGCTCCTCGAGGCGGCCGGCGTCGCGGTGCTGCATCGCCGACATCCACTCCTCCTGCAGCCGGGCGAGCTCCGCGCGGTCCACCTCGAGACTGGGCACGCGCGGCAGGCTACCCGTCACCGGCGGCGCAGGTGGACCTCAACCGCGTGGATCTGCGACTGCCCGAAGGAGCCGCGCTGGACCTGGCCGGCCGCGCTCACGCGGTCGCCCGGCCGCGGGTCGCGCTTCCAGCGCAGGCCGCGCCGGATGTCGACCGCGGTGATGCCCGGGCCGCTGATCCCGCCGCCGGAGAGCACGACGTGGAGATCGCCGTCGCCGTCGCGGTCGACCGACTCGACGTAGACGACGCGGCCCTCGACGCTGCGGCAGCCGTCGAGGTCGTCGGGGCACGTCGACGTCGGC
>JALYMV010000003.1 GCA_030773575.1 Actinomycetota bacterium | reverse complement strand
GGCGGCGGGCCCGCCGCGACGGCGGTCCGGGTGCGCGGCGGCTGGGCGACCATCTGGCGCGTCGTCTCGAGGTCCTCCTCTGGCGCCTCGAGCGCCGCCTCGAGCGCCTCGACCATCGCCGGGGCCGACGGCCAGCGGCCGGCGGGGTCCTTGGCGAGGCCGCGGTCGAGCACCGCGTCGACCGACGGCGGCAGATCGGGCCGGACCTCCGAGGCGCGCGGGGGCGGGTCCTCGATGTGCGCGCGCGCCTGGGCGGCGAAGTGCTCGGCGGTGAACGGGCGGCGGCCCGTCAGGAGCTCGAAGCCCACGACGGCGAGGGCGTAGAGGTCCGACGCCGCGCTCGCCGGGTCGCCCAGCGCCTGCTCGGGGGAGAGGTAGGCGGCGGTCCCGAGCACCTGCCCGGTCGCCGTCATGCCGTCCTCCATGGCGATCCGGGCGATGCCGAAGTCGGCGATCATCAGGCTCTCGCGCTCGTCGAGGAGGAGGTTGGCCGGCTTGATGTCGCGGTGGACGATGCCGGCCGCATGCGCGGCGTCGAGCGCCGAGGCGGCGTCGCGCAGCCAGCCCACGGCCTTCTCGCGCGGGATCTCGCGGCCCGACTTGAGCACCTGCGCGAGCGAGCCGCCGGTCAGGAGCTCCATGACGATGAACGAGCGGCCCTCGTGATCGCCAACGTCGTAGATCGTCACCACGTGCGGGTGCGAGGAGAGCCCGGCGGCCGCTCGTGCCTCGCGCTGGAAGCGGACCTTGGCGCTGACATCCTCGTTGAGGTGCTCGGCGAGGATCTTGACCGCCACGTCGCGGCCGAGCAGCTCGTCGTGGGCGGCATAGACCGACGCCATCCCACCTGAAGCCACGTGTCCCTTGACGCGATAGCGCTCGGGCAGGGGGATGGAGGCGGAGCTCACCGGTCCCACGGTAGCCGCGGCACTACCCGAGGGCGTGCCCCCCTATACTCCCCGCCCTCATGGCACGCGTCTGCGTCTCCTGCGGCAAGCGCCCCGCCTTCGGGCAGAGCCGCTCCCACTCCATGGTCGCCACCAAGCGCCGGTTCAACCCGAACGTCCAGAAGGTGCGCATCAGCGTCGGCGGCGCGCCCCAGCGGGCCTACGTCTGCACCCGCTGCCTGAAGGCCGGCAAGGTCACCAAGGCGTAGCCGGGCGCTCGCGCCCGTGATCGATCCCAGCCTCGTCCGCTTCCGCGCCGTCGTCGAAGGCGCGCTGAGCGCCCTCGAGACGCGGCGCAAGGAGGTCAACGACCTCAACGTCTTCCCGGTCGCCGACGGCGACACGGGCGACAACATGGCGCTCACGCTGCGGGCCGTCCTCGAGGAGCTCGACCGCCTCTCCGACGGCCGCTCGCTCGACGAGATCGGCCGCGAGGAGATCGTCGACTCCGTCGCGCGTGCGGCCCTGCTCGGCGCCCGCGGCAACTCCGGGGTGATCCTCTCCCAGCTCATCCGCGGCGCGGCCGAGGAGCTGATCTCCCGCCCGGGCGAGCTCGTCGACCCGGTCCTGGTCGGCGCCGCGATGGCGCGCGCCGCCGACCGCGCCTACGACTCCGTCCGCGACCCCGCGGAGGGGACGATCCTCACCGTGGTGCGCGAGATGGCCCACCGCGTGGCCACCGAGCTCGCCCACATGCCGCAGACCCGCCTGCCGCGCGCGGGCGACGCCGACCTGCAGAACGACCTGATCGCCCAGGTGCTCGAACGCGCGCTCGACGCGGGCCAGGCGTCCGTCCGGCGCGGGCCCGACCTGCTGCCCGTGCTGCGCGAGGCCGGCGTGGTCGACGCGGGGGGCTTCGGGCTCACCGTCATCTTCGCGGGCGTCATCGCGGTGCTGCGCGGCGCCGACCCGCCCGAGCTCGAGGACCAGGCCGGGCTGGGCGGCGGGATCCGCGTCACCCATTCCGAGCATGCGTCGGCGACCTACCGCTACTGCACGAACTTCGCGGTCACCGGCTCCGAGCTCGAGGCCAGCGCCTACGTGGGCCCGCTCGAGGCGATCGGCGACTCGGCGCTCGTGGTGGGCGACCACGCGACGCTCAAGGTCCACGTCCACACGGACGAGCCCGAGGCCGCCACCGCCCTGTTCGCGTCGGCCGGCGAGGTCTCCCACCTCGACGTCGCCGACATGCACGCCCAGGTTGCCGACCGGGCCGAGCGGCTCGCCGCCCCCGCGCAGCTGGCGGAGTGCGGCGCGCTCGCCGTCGTGGTCGGGCGGGGCATCGCGGGGCTGTTCGAGAGCCTCGGCGTCCACACGCTCGACGGCGGACCGACCCTGAACCCGTCGACGGTCGAGCTGCTGGCCGGCATCCACGACGTGCCGGCCGAGACGGTCGTCGTGCTGCCGAACTCGGGCAACGTGATCATGGCCGCCGAGCGCGCCGCCGAGCTGTCGGACAAGGACGTCCGGGTCGTCCCGTCGCGCTCCCAGCAGGCGGGGCTCGCGGCCGCGGTCGCACTCGATCCCGGCGTCGGCCTGGAGGAGAACGCCGCCGCGATGGGCGAGGCGCTGGCCGCGGTGCGCACCGGGGC
>JALYMV010000002.1 GCA_030773575.1 Actinomycetota bacterium | reverse complement strand
TCTTCACCGGCCCCTCGGTCGCGCTGCGCCCGCCCGTCGCGATGTAGCGGTCGACCATCTCGTGAAGGTTCATCCCGGCGACGTTGCCGTACTGGTTCGGCCTCGTGCGACTCGTCTCGCCCTCGAGTGGCTGGTCGATCCGGGCCTCGGTCTTGATCGTCACCATCTGCGTGGTCATGCGGCTCCTTTTCTCTATCCGCCCCGCGACGCGCCCAAGCGGGCGAGATCCCGATCGACGTCCGAAACTACACGCCCGGCGGCGCCGACGGCGTCGACCGCGTCGTCGAGTGACGAGGCGACCGCGCCGGCGTGTGACCCGAGCGATGCGGTGTGGTGCTCGACGGCGCGCAGGCCGACGACGATCTGCTCGAGCCAGCGCCGGATGCTCTGCAGCGCCTTGAGCACCACAAGCAAGCCGGTGGCGAGCACGCCGAGGAATGACCACGCCGCCAGCACCGTCAGGATCGCGAGCAGTACGTCCATCAGCGCGCGCTGCCTCGGCGAAGCCCGGGAAGGCGCTCGACGCTTGCCTCGAGCGCGGCCAGCGCCGCGGCGAGATCGCGGATGCGATCGCGCAGCTCGGGGGCAGAGCCGTCGACGGCGCCCAGCTCGGACACCGCGCGCATGTTCGCCGCGATCGAGCGCGCCGCATCTCGCGTCATCCGCGCGACGACGAGGATGTGCACGACGATCCGGTGGAGGGTCAGCATCAGCTTGAGGAGCACCAGCCCGGCGACCGCGCCGCCGGCCAGCCCTATCCACCAAACAGCCTCGACACCCATCTCCACCACCTCCGGGAGCGCGCTCTCCCGGTCGCCCGGTCGATCGCGGGACCGCCGTCGCGGCCCTCGGTCGGAGCCTCGACCATTCGTCCCATCTCGGCGAGCCGCGGGCGGGCCGCGCCCAGCTGGGCGGCCCATTGCGCCGACGCGTCGCGCAGCCCCTCGAGGTGACCCGCGAGCGGCCCCGTCTCCTCGACGATCTCCGCCATGGCGGCACGCGCGTCGCCGAGGGCGGCCGAGATCAGCCGCAGATACACGGCCACCATGACCAGGCCGGCGACGACCGTGACGGCGAGGACGACGCCGTAGGCGGTGGTCAAGCTGCGCAGCAACTCCATGTCAGTCGCCTGGGTCCGCCGACGCGAGGCCGGTGCGCAAGCTCTCGTCGATCGACTCCGCTCGGCTCTGCAACGCCCGTGCCTCCTTGACGACCTCTGCGAGGTGCTCGTTCGTGCGCTCGAGCATCCAGATCGAGACGGTGTTGCCTGCGACCTGCCTCGCCGCGATCCACGTTCCGTCGACATGGTGGTCGATCCTGTTCGCGACCGCGATGAGCAGCCCCAGGAGAACGGCGATCACGACCGTGCCCGCCGCGATCGTCGCGATCGCGACCCACCAGACGTCAGTGTCCGTCACCGGGGACCTCCCGCCGCTCGTAATTCAAAACGCGACGCCGGAGCCGCCCATGCTGTGGAGGAGGCCGTAGAGGATGCCGGTCGAGAGCCCGAAGCCCATGTGGCCCACAAACGACGTCGCGACGTCGAGAGCCCCGTAGTTCCTGTACGCGAACCCCTGCGCGCCGACGGCGCCGGTGGCGGGGTCGAGCGACGGGATCATCGCGACGACGGGTCCTGCGAGCGCGTAGTGGATGACGCCGCCGATCAACCCCCACAGCCACAGGTTGTCGTCGGCGCCGACGATGTCAAAGAACAGCGCGTACAGGACGGCGGCGAAGACGGCGATGCCCTCGTGAAACAGGAAGCCGGCGACATAACCCGCGCCGCCCTTGACGCCGAGGAGGTTCTGGCCCCAGGTCCGGAAGATGTTCTGCTTGACGGGCAGCCCCATCGCCTTCTGCATGTAGACCGGGCCCTCCATGATCGCGCCGGCGATCAGGCCCGCGACGATCGCGGCCCCCAGCTCGAAGTCCATCGTTCAGCTCCCCCTTATGCGCATGTACAGAACGGCTCCGGTGTCAGGACGGGCACAGGGATGCCTGGCGCCGCCGTCTGGTCGCGGTCTCACGCCGCTTGCCTACCCGCCTCAGGGAGAAAGCTGGATCAACGTTTCCTAACGCCATGCGTAAGCGGGGCTTGCTGACCGCGCCCGACGCCCGCAGCGGATCGCGCCAGTACGTTGTCCGCCATGCTCGACGTCAAGCGGATACGCATGCTGCGCGAGGTCGCGGCCTCGGGAGCTTCGGCGCGGCCGCGAAGGAGCTCTGCTTCACACCCTCGGCGGTGTGGCAGCAGATGGCGGCACTCGAACGCGAAGCCGGCACGCAGGTGTTCGAGCGGGGCCCGCGGGGCGCGCGTCTGACGCACTCGCGCCAGGTTCTCCTCGCCCACGCCGAAGTAGCGCTCGGCCGGCTCGACCGCGCGGAGGCCGAGCTCGCCGCCATCGCGGGCGGCGAGGGCGGACAGCTACGCTTCGGTTCGTTCCCGACCGCACCGAGTCGTTCGTCGCGTGCGCGGTGCGCGCCTTCCGCTCCCGCCATCCTTGGAGTGGACCGCACTTCCGCGACGCGGAGCCGTACGAGCAGGTCGTCCGACCCGAACGGCTCGAGCTCGACTGCGCCGTGATGTTCGACCTCGACTCATGGCCCGCCGCGCGCACCTATCCGATATGAGGTGATCGTCAAGGGACGCGACGTCCGCGACGCGATGTTCATCTCCAGCCGCGTCTGCGGCGTCTGCGGCGGAGTGCACTCGGTCGCCTCCTCGCTCGCCATCGAG
>JALYMV010000001.1 GCA_030773575.1 Actinomycetota bacterium | reverse complement strand
CCCCTGGCGAGCGGGCGGCCGCGGCGTGGGCCGAGCGTCGCTGTCGCGGTCGCGCGACACGCGTCGACGCAGCGCAGCTCGACCGAGGCGGTGCGCACCAGCCCGCGGCCGCTGACCGACAGGTCGCCGACGACGACGACCGGGCTGGTGACGCCGGCGGTGTTCGCGGACGGCGCCGCGGTGTTCCGGACCGTCGGCGCCGGGGACGGGGGCCCTGGAGGAGGCGACTGCGGTGCCGCGCCTGGCCCAGGCGCGGTGCCGGGCCCCGGAGTGGTGACCGGCCCCGGAGTGGTGACCGGCCGCTCGTCGGACGGCGGATCCCCGTAGACGCGCGGGTCCGCGCAGCCCTGCAGCCCCGTGCCGGCGAACGGCGCCTGGCGGAGCAGGACCAGGCCGTCAGGGCCGCTGGCCAGCGCGGCGGCGAGCCCCCCGTCGTCCGCCGCGATCCGGAGGTAGTCCACGTGGCCGCAGTCGCGACGGAGGTCCTGGACCGGGCCGAACGGCTCGTCGCCGCTGCGGGACACCGTCGTGGAGTGAACCGGATCGCCCTTCCACCCGACGATCACGCGCCCGGCCGGGCTCTGGCCCAGGGCGACGTCGCCGTTGCAGAGGGCGAGGGCGAAGCGGCGGGTCAGGGCGAGCCGATCCGCCGACGGCCCGGAGACGACGGAGCCGTCGCAGCCGTCGGTGAAGGCGAGGGTGACGCGGCCGTCGCGCGCGACGCCGAGCTGGGCCGGGCCGACGCCCCACTCGGTCGCCGCCGGCACGGCCCGCTCGGGGCCGATGCGCAGCCCCGGACGCCGCTCTGCGACCGACAGCGCCGCCCTGTAGTGCCCCGGATCGGTGTCGTGCTGCCAGGCCAGAGTGACCGTCCCCTCGTCGTCGGCCCCGAGCGCGATCGAGGAATAGCGGAAGCCGGATGTGCTGAGCCGGCGCACCGGGAGCACGTCCCCCGACGCGTCGCGCACCGCCGCCATCACGGGCCACTCGTGGCTGCTCGTGGTCTCCGTCGGGTCGTGAAGCCACATCGCGACGACATCGCCCGTGTCGGTCAGCAGCGCCTCCCAGTTCCACGGAGAGCCGGCCGGGAGCTCGCCGGCGCCGGACACGGGCACCCGCTCGCCCCACTTGCCGCCGTGCGGGCGGATCCGGGCGAACCAGCGGCGCTCCTCCCACGCATAGCTCACCAGGGCGGCGTCGCCGTGGCGGTTGACGCTGAGGGCGGGGCCGTAGCCGGCCGTTCCGACGGACTCGACCGTGGTGAAGTCCTTGCCGCCTGGCGCCCGGGTGGCCACCATGACCTCCCCGGTGGTCCGCACCCAGGCGGCCCACACCGTGCCGAGGCCGTCGACTGCGAGCTGGGCCCCGCCGCCCGATCCCGCCGGATCGAGGTCGAAGGAGGACGGCGCGAAACCCGGGCGGGCGATCGCGGCGCGGACGGGAATGCCGAAGGTGTCGTCGCGGCGGTCCTCCGACCAGGAGGCGACCACTTCGCCGCCGCGGGCCATGACGACGCCCGACGCCCACGCGCCGACGCCCGAGGGCACGAGCGCCATCGGATCCGACCAGGAGCCGACGACGGCCACCGGAGGGCGGTCCTCCTGGGTGGCGTCGGGGTACTCGCGGCGCTCGCAGCCCACCGGCTCGTCCGTACGGTCGAGAACGGCCACGTCGCCCGAGCTCGACCCGCAGTCGACCGGACGCGCGTCCGCCGCGCCGTCGCGGGCGTCGAGCCGGTCGTCGGCCTCCGCCCCGCGCAGCTCGTCGGCGCCGGAGCCGCCGGTCAGGGAGTCGGCGTCCAGCCCGCCGTCCAAGCGGTCGGCACCGTCGCCGCCGACCAGCTCGTCGGCGCCCAACGAGCCCGCGAGCGAGTCATCGCCGCCCGCACCGTCGAGGCGGTCGTCGCCGGGGCCGCCGGACAGGTAGTTCGGGCCGTCGGTGCCGACGATGACGTCGTCGCCGCGGCCGCCCGCGGCGCCCTCGACGTCGCTTGCGATGACGTCGCCCTCGCCCGGGGCGCCGTCGGCGCCGGCGCCGTCGAGGGTGACGGTCACGCCCGAGAGGTGCCCCGCGTAGAACGCCTCGTCGTACTCGCCCTCGCCGCCCTCGATCCGGTCGGCCCCGCCCTCGCCGTCGAGCCGGTCCGAGCCGCCGCCGCCGAGCAGGACGTCGGGGTCGTCGTCGCTCTCGCCGCCGCCCCAGTCGTCGTGGCCGTACATCCAGTCGGTGTCGTCGCCGCCCTCCAGCCGGTCGGCGCCGTCCTCGCCCCACATCGTGTCGTAGCCGGGGCCCCCGAACAAGCGGTCGTCACCCCCGTCGGCCCGGAACTGGTCGTGGCCCGGGCCACCGTGCAGATCGTCGTCGCCGGCCCCGGTGAAGAGGTGGTCGTCGCCCTCCTCGCCGTAGGCGGTGACGTTCCCGGAGCCCTGGTTGACCGTGTCGCTCCCGGGGCCGCCGTGGACGACGAAGGTCGCGTTCGTGCGGGTGGCGTCGTCCCCGAGGACCACGTAGTCGTCGCCGTCTCCGAGCTCGACGTGGGCCCGGCGCCCGCTGAAGTCGCAGGTCACCGACGTCCGCCAGGTCCGCTCGGGAGGCGAGCACCCTGCGCCCGGCACGATGTCGGCATCGCCCTCCTCGGCCACCTCGACCGTCGTCGCACTCGGCCAGACGGAGAGCTCGTTGACCTCGCCGGGCTCGGCGCGCACGGTGACCACGCCGTTCTCGACCGCGACGCTGACCGCGTGCGCCGGCGCCGCCGCCCCCGCGCAGACGACCAGCGCGAGCACGACGGTCAGGGCGGAGGGGATGCGGGGCATCGGGAGCATGAACGGCTCGGCGGTGGGCCTGTTGCGCAGACTCCCGTGAGTGAGTGATGTTCCTCCCTGGGCGCCGCGAAAGCAAGGGCAACGGGGCCGAGGCCGGCTACTTCGGGCGGCGACGAGAAGCCGGGCTTTGGCGCGGCCGATCTGAGGTCGGCACCCACGAGATGCGCCCGCCCGAATACCGCTCTGCACCGCCGAATCGACGCGGGGCGAGGCGCCCGACCAGGGACGCAAAGCGAGATGCGGATTCATGATCGCCTGATTCGGGCCGGAGTTGGCTGTAGCAAGCCAGATCACGCCGTCTACGTCGGTTCGGTGCGGCTCGGCGACCGCGACCGGCTGCTCGGCATCGTCGAGGCACGCTGCGTCGCCGGGCGCAACGGCGCGACATGGCAGCGAGAGACGGTGCGGCGGCTGACGAGGGCGTGCCGGGCGCGCGGCGGCGTTGCGCGAGATGACCGTGCGCTACCGCGAGCTCATGCACTCAAACCTGCCGGTGCACGCCTGGCCCGAGGCGTAGCGCGCGGATCGCGGGAACGACGTGGCGGGCAGCCGGCGCGTAGCGCAGCCGCAGCCGGCCCTGTCGAATAGGGTCCGCTGTCCATGGCGCCCGTTTGGCTCCTCGTCTGGCTCGTCGCGCTTCTGGCTCTCGCGCCGCCCGCCCGCGCGGGCCAGCTCATCACGATCGCGACCCCCAGCCGGCACGTCGATCCGGCGCGGATCATCTTCAACGGCGCCGAGCAGCCGACCGAGCTGCGGGCCAACGTCCTGCTCCCCGACGGCTACGACCCGGCGCGGGCGTATCGGGTGTTGTTCCTGCTGCACGGCATCGGCGACAACCACGGCTCGTGGGCGCGCCCGGACCGCGGCGACATCGTCAACACGGCACGCGGCCTCGACGCGATCGTGGTCATGCCCGAGGCCGACCGGGGCTTCTACACCAACTGGTGGAACGGGGGGCGCCGCGCCGATCCCGGGTGGGAGCGCTTCTACCTCGACGAGCTGATCGCGCTCATCGAGCAGCGCTTCCGCGTCCTGCCCGGGCGGCGCAACCACGCGATCGCCGGCCTCTCCATGGGCGGCTTCGGCAGCACCTTCCTCGGCGGCCAGCGGCCGGACTACTTCGGCGCGGTGGCGACGTTCTCGGGCTTCCTGCAGTCGCAGCGTCCGGAGGTCGAGCTCGGCCTGCGGGCGGTGGGCGGCCCGGAGTACCAGACGATCTTCGGCCCGCGGGACGCGTTCTACGCGACCGGACACAACCCGACCCGCCTCGTCGAGAACCTGCGCCACAGCCGGAACTTCGTGGCCATCGGCAGCGGCACCGTGGAGCCGGGCGTGGCCAGCGAGCCGGCCGCCGTCATCGGCGGCGGCGCCGTCGAGGCCGGCCTGCGGGTGCAGAACGAGGAGTTCGTCGACGCGGCGCGCGGTGCCCGGGTGGCCCTGACGTACCGACCGCAGCTCGGGGTCCACGACTGGCCGTACTGGCGGCGCCACCTCCGCCAGGCGATCGAATGGGGGCTCTTCGACGACGTCGCCGAGCGCCCGGAGGGCTGGACCTACCGCACCGTCGCGGCGACCGGGCGGATGTGGACGCTGCGCTACGACTTCGCCGCCCCGCCGGAGCAGGTCATCACGTTCGAACGCACCGGCGACGTCCTGCGCGGTCGCGGCGCCGGGATCGTCACCGTCAGCGACGTCGAGACGGGCTGCCGCTTCACCGCCGCGCTGCCTTTCGATCGGCCGATGCCGTCCGTCGCGTGCCCGCCCCGGCCTACGACGGCTGGGCGACCGGAGCGCCCGCCCGTCCGGCCCGCGCCCCCGCCTACGACGGGTGGGCGACCGGAGCGGCCG